>PHEG01000418.1 GCA_002842835.1 Alphaproteobacteria bacterium HGW-Alphaproteobacteria-2
AGCGCCGAGGCGAGAAGCGCCCCGCGACCCGGGTCGCAAGGCGCCAGGACAAGGAGCAGCCGCCGCGCCGAGCGCTGCGCCAGACGCTGGGCTGCGACATACTCGTGTTCCTCGTCCGGCCAGACCTCGGCGGCGAGCCAGACGGGCCGCCCTTCCAGCCGGGCAGCCATCTGCTGGCGGGCACGAATGTCGCAGGCCGGCGGTTCGGCATCGCTGCGCAAGGGACCGGCCAGCGCCACCCGCTCGGGCGCCATCCCGAGAGCGATCAGACGCTTTACCGCACTGCGCTCGCCTGCGAAAGCCGCCACTACCGGCGCGAGCACAGCCCGCGCGCGCCCCGGCCACCAGCGCCATCGGCGCAGGTTGCGCCGCCCGATAACCGCACCCGCAAGGACAACCGGAACCGCACGCCGGTGCAGCTCGCGCATAAGCCGTGGCCATAGCCCCGCATCATCTGTCCCGGCCCCCGCCCAGAGAAACAGCGTGGGCTGCCAATGGGAGAGAAATCGCGCGGTGGCAGCCCCCGAGTCGGCGGGCGCCAGCGCATTCATCAGCCGCTCCTGCGCATCTGGCAGGGCAACGGCGCCCGTCAGCAAAACGGAAAGATCGGCACGCTCCTCGCCGAGCCGCGCGACCAGGCGCCCTACCGCCTCGGCGGGCACCCCGGCAGAGACATGCAACCAGACCAGCAGGCCGGGCGGGCGCGGGGGCGGGGCGGGTTCCGGCGGCACGGCCTGATCGCTCAGCATCAGCAACAGGTCGAGCAGTGGCGCACGCGGCACGGGGATCGGTGGCCTCAGTTGTCCAGCTCCTCGGTGCTGCTCGTCTCGCGCTCCTCGTCGCGCAGACGGTGCAGATGCGCAATGAAATAGCGCATGTGGGCATCGTCCACCGTGCGCTGCGCCTCGGCCTTCCAGGCACGGTAGGCGCTGGCGTAGTCGGGAAAGATGCCGACGACATGGATTGCATCGACGTCGCGGAACCGGGTGGAGGACGGGCTCTCGAGTTCGCCGCCGAAGACGAGATGCAGGCGCTGGGGCATGGCTGTCTCCGCTCTCTGGATTGCGGCGCACCGTAGTGGAACGCGCCCAGCGGTCAAGCGCAGGGGCTGCGGCATCGCGGAGCATGGATGTGCACCTACGCCGGGCCTAGATTGCCAGGAAAAGCGAAAGGAGCCCGCCATGCCAAAGCTCGTGCGCCTCTTCATTGTCAACGGCGCCATCGGTGTCGGCCTCGGCGGGGTCTTCACCGGGATGCTCCTGTGGCTCAACATCGCCAATCTGGGTGATCTCGTCGCCCGCTCGCCCGACGGCTGGCTCGCGGTGGTGATGCTGGTGTGGTTCAGCGGCATCACCTTCGGAGGGGTGCAGATCGCCATCCGCGTGATGAGCATGGCCGAGCCCGAAAGCGGCAACGGGGGCAGCCGCCGCCCGGAACCTGCCTGCCCGTCCGAACCGGTGCGCGTCGCTGTCACTGCATCCCGCCGCAACTGAGCGGTGCGATCAGGCAGCCCCTAACTGCCGCGCGCGATGGCGGACGTAGAGGATCGTCAGAACCGACGCGCAGGTCGTGAGGAACATGATCCACTGCAGCGGAAAGGCCCCAGAGGCGGGGGTGAGCAACGCACCCGCAAGAGCCGAAAGCGCCGCGCCCGCACCGATCATGATCGCGCCCCCGAGCCCGCTGGCGGTGCCCGCCAGATGCGGTCGCACCGACAGCAGCCCCGCCATGGCATTGGGC
>PHEG01000419.1 GCA_002842835.1 Alphaproteobacteria bacterium HGW-Alphaproteobacteria-2
CACCGCGCCGCGCAGCACCGGTTCTGGCGGGTCTCCGCAGGCGAAGAGCGCCGCCTTGAGCGAGGAGGAACCGGCGTTGAGCACCAGCAGATGGCTCACGGCACCGCCCCTCCGCAGCGCGCGTGATGCAGCGCCGCCACCGCGCAGGAGGCAAGCCGCGCCATGTCGCTGTCGGCCCGCGAGGTCAGCACGATGGGCACCCGCGCGCCCATCACCAGCCCGGCGCCCTCTGCATGGCTGAGGAAGGCAAGCTGCTTGGCGAGCATGTTGCCGGCGTCGATGCCGGGCACCACCAGCACCTCGGCCCGGCCCGCGACCGGCGAGGAGAGCCCCTTGGTGCGTGCCGCACCGAGGTTAACGGCGTTGTCCATGGCGAGCGGCCCCTCGACGAGCCCGCCGGTGATCTGCCCGCGCTCGGCCATCTTCGAGAGCAGCGCCGCGTCGATCGACGAGGGGATCGCGGGGTTCACCGTCTCCACCGCCGAGAGCACGCCGACCTTGGGTTCGGTGATGCCAATGGATTGCGCGAGGTCGATCGCGTTCTGCACGATGTCGGCCTTGGCGGCCAGGTCGGGGGCGATGTTGATCGCCGCGTCAGTGACCAGCAGAGGGTGGGCGAGGCCCGGCACATCCATCACGAAGACATGCGACAGCCGTCGCCGCCCGCGCAGGCCATTGGCGCGGTCGAGCACTGCGCGCAACATGTCGTCAGTGTGCAGATGCCCCTTCATCAGCGCCTGCGCCCGGCCCTCGCGCACCAGCGCCACTGCGCACGCGGCAGCGTCGGCAGGGCCCTCCGCGGAGACAATCTCGATACCCGAGAGATCGGCCCCCGCCGCTTCGGCCGCAGTGGCGATGCGCGTGGGGTTGCCCACCAGAATGGGCTCGATCAGCGAGTGCGCACGGGCGAGCAGCGCACCTTGCAGCGCCAACACCTCCTCGGGGCAGACAACCGCCATGATCAGCGGCGCCAGCGGCTCGGCCTGTGCCAGCAGCGCCTCGAAATGCCGGTGACGCTGCACGATGAGCCCGGGCAGGTCGCGCGTGTGATAGTGCTGCTTCACGCGCGGGGCGATCACCTCTGCCTCGCCGGTGACGAGAATCGCATCGTCCGAGAGCCGCCTCACTTCTGTGGCCAGCGTCACCGTGCCTGCCGTCGTGTCCTTCGCCGTCACCCGCACCCGCGAGACGAGTTCCTCCCCGGCCTGAGCGCGGGCGGGGAACTCCAGCCGCTGCGAAAGATAGAGCGTGCCCGCCCCGGGCAGCAGGTTGCCCACCACCGCCGAGATCAACGCGCCGAGAAACATCCCCGGTGCCAGCGCCTCGCGCGTGCCGTCGCCGTCGCCGTCGAGATCGTAGATGTGCATGGGGTTGTGGTTGCCCGAGACATTGGCGAAGGCGAGCAGGTCGTCCTGCGTGACGAGGCGGCGCAACTCTGCCGTGTCGCCCGGTGCAAGTTCCTCGAGGGTCCGGTTCTCGATCAGCACCAGTGTCTCCATTCTCTGCGGCAGCCAAACGCCGCGGCAGTCTGCCCCCGGCCGGTGACGGCGCGATGACGCCGCCGCGCCTGCGCCCAAGCCTGCCTGCGACGTCCCGCGCACGCAAGCCCGCCCGCTGCGGCAGGGCGGCACGGCGGCGGCCCGAATTTGGAACGAATTGCGAATGTTTACCGGATGGCAAGTGTCGGGGTGCTCTGCTTGCCTCACCCGCATGGAGGAAGACGCCGATGCCCGCCAGCC
>PHEG01000420.1 GCA_002842835.1 Alphaproteobacteria bacterium HGW-Alphaproteobacteria-2
GACCCGCGCCGCGCCGCCCACGAGCCCCGTTCCGCGCAGCCGCCCGGCGCGCATCTCCCTCGCGTCCGCTCCGGCGTCCGCGCCGGTCGCGAGCATCCTGCGCCCGGCAGTCCCTTCCGCCGAGGCCCCGCTGTCTCCGGCGCCCACACCGGCCCCCGAGGCCAGCGCCCCGGCGGCCGCCGCAGCGGTCGCGCCCGCCGGTCCCGTGCTGCCCACCCGCGCATCGGTGGCGCGTGCTGCGACCGAGGAGGGGCAGATCGCGCTGCGCAAGATCAATCTCGTCGGGGTTTATGGCGCGCCGGGCGATCGACGCGCGCTGGTTCGGCTCGGCAACGGGCGCTATGTGAAGATCGAGGTGGGTGACGAGCTTGACGGCGGCCGCGTCGCGGCCATCGGCGAGCGCGACATCACCTACGTCAAGCGCGGCGAGGCCCTGCGCCTGGCCATGCCTGGCGACGGCTGAACGCCGCCGCCCGCAAGCGGGGGCTCAGAGCCCCTTGGCGCGATAGCTGGCCGCGACCCGCCCGATCGACACCAGATAGGCGGCAAGCCGCAGGTCGGGCACGTCCTCGCGCGCGTGCCAGACCTCGCGCATCGCCTGGTAGGCGCCGCGCATCGTGTCGTCGAGCCCGGAACGCACCAGTTCCAACTCGTCCGCGCCGCGCAGATACTTGCGCTTGAAATCCGGGCTCATCGACCAGGAGTTGCCCAGATGCGCGTCGAGCCGCTCTAGTTCGCTGACGATGAGCTGGTGGCGCGCTTCCTCCTGGCGCCGCCCGATGCGGCCGAAGCGGATGTGGCTGAGGTTCTTCACCCACTCGAAATAGGACACCGTGACGCCGCCCGCATTGGCAAACATGTCGGGGATGATCACCGCACCCTTCTTGCGCAGGATCTCGTCGGCGTGCGCCGTGATGGGGCCGTTCGCGGCCTCCACGATCAGCCTGGCGCGGATGCGCTCGGCATTCTCCACGGAGATGACCCCCTCCATGGCCGCGGGGATCAGGATGTCGCAGTCCTCTTCGAGCAGCTTCGCGGAATCGACGACGAACTGGCTGGCGTAGAAGCCTTTCACGCCGCCGTGCTGGCGTATGTACTGATACACCTCCTCGACGTTGAGCCCGTTCTCGTCATGGAGCCCTCCGTCGCGCTCGAGGATGCCGACGATCTTCGCCCCGTCCTCCTCGGAGAGGAACTTGGCCGCGTGATAGCCCACGTTGCCGAGCCCCTGCACGATGATCCGCTTTCCGTCCAGGCTGCCCGCGAGCCCGGCGATGGCCACATCCTCGGGGTGGCGGAAGAATTCGCGCAGCGCGTATTGCACGCCGCGCCCCGTCGCCTCCACCCGGCCCTGGATGCCGCCCGAGTTGATCGGCTTGCCTGTGACGCAGGCATTGCCGTTGATGTCGGTCGTGTGCATGCGCTTGTACTGGTCGGCGATCCAGGCCATCTCGCGCTCGCCGGTGCCCATGTCCGGGGCGGGCACGTTCTGGGAAGGGTTGATGAGGTCGCGCTTGATGAGCTCGTAGGCGAAGCGGCGCGTGATGCGCTCGAGCTCCTCCTCGGTCCACTCGCGCGGGTCGATGCGCAGCCCCCCCTTCGAGCCGCCGAAGGGCGCTTCGACGAGCGCGCATTTGTAGGTCATCAGCGCGGCCAGCGCCTCGACCTCGTCCTGGTGGACGTCGGGCGCATAGCGGATGCCGCCCTTCACGGGTTCCATGTGTTCG
>PHEG01000020.1 GCA_002842835.1 Alphaproteobacteria bacterium HGW-Alphaproteobacteria-2
ATGAAGAAGCCGTTGGCGCGCATCTCCTCGGCGGTCTTCTCCGGCATGTTCCAGTAGCCCGAGAAGAGGTTGGGGCCGCGCACCTCGATCATGCCGGTCTCGCCCGGCGGCAGCGCCCGCCCGCTCGCCGGATCGGTGATGCGCAGATCGACCCCGGGCAGCGGGAAACCCACGGTGCCGGGCCGCCGCTCGCCCGCATAGGGGTTCGAGGTGTTCATGTTGGTCTCGGTCATGCCGTAACGCTCGAGGATCGCATGCCCGCTGCGCGCCTCGAAGGCGCGGTGCGTCTCGGCCAGCAGCGGTGCCGAGCCGGAGACGAAGAGGCGCATCCCCGCCGCCGTGTCGTGCGTGAGCCGCGGATCTGCGAGCAGCCGGGTGTAGAAGGTGGGCACCCCCATCAGGGCGGTGGCGCCGCGCGCCATGGCGTCGAGCACCGCGTCAGGCGTGAACTTCGGCAGGAAGATCATCGCGCCGCCCGTCACCAGCGCGATGTTTGTGGCGACGAAGAGCCCGTGCGTGTGGAAGACCGGCAGCGCGTGGATCAGAACGTCCTCGGGCGTAAACGCCCAGGCATCAGCCAGCGCCCGCGCGTTCGAGACAAGCGCCCGGTGGCTCAGCATCGCGCCCTTCGAGCGGCCCGTGGTGCCCGAGGTGTAGAGGATCGCAGCCAGATCTTCGCTGTCGCGCGCGACTGGTTCCGCCGCGCTCGCGGCGGCGGCGGCCTCGGCGAAGCTGCCCTGTCCCGCGGCATCGAGCGTGAGCAGATGCGCAACGCCCGCCGCCCGCGCCACGGAGGCGAGCGCCCCGGCCTGCCCCGGATCGCAGACGAAGACACGCGGCACGGCATCACCCAGGAAATAGGCCAACTCGTCGGGCGTGTAGGCGGTGTTGAGCGGCAGGAATACCCCGCCCGCCATCACCGTGCCGAGGTAGAGTTGAAGGTATGCCACCGACTTCTCTGCCTGCACCGCCACCCGCTCGCCCGGGCGCAGGCCCAGCGCCAGAAGCGCCCCGGCGATGCGCGCCGCACCCTCGCGGAAACCGGCGCGACCGAACTCCCCGCCCGGCCCGGGCAGGATCAGCGGCCGGTCGGCGAAGCCCGCCGGGAAGAGCGCGCCAACAAGCGGGTTGCCGGTGTCTGTCATGGTCCCGGCCCGCGCGGCTCAGATGTTGTCGATCTGCGGCATGCCCAGCACATGGTAGCCGCCATCGACCAGCACCACCTCACCCGTGGTGCAGGCGCCATAGTCCGAGGCAAGCCAGACGGCGGTGCCGCCCACCGCCTCGAGCGTCGCGTTGGCGCGCAGCGGCGCGTTCTCCTCGGTGTGGCGGAAGGTCTTGCGCGCGCCGCCGATCGCAGCCCCTGCCAGCGTGCGCATCGGCCCGGGGCTGATCGCGTTCACGCGAATGCCCTCGGGGCCCAGATCGTTGGCGAGATACTTCACCGCCGATTCCAGCGCCGCCTTGGCCACGCCCATCACATTGTAGTAGGGCGTCACCCGGTGCGACCCCTGAAAGGTCAGTGTCAGGATCGTGCCCCCGCTCTTCATCAGAAGCCGCGCGCGGCGCGCCAGGTCGATCAGGGAAAAGCAGGAGATCGTAAGCGAGTTGCGGAAATTCTCGCGCGTGGTGTTGATGAAGCGACCCGACAGCTCGTTCTTGTCGGAATAGGCGATGGCATGCACCAGGAAGTCGATCGAACCCCATTCCGCGGCCAGCATGGCGAAGGCACGGTCGAGCGACTCGTCGTCCATCACGTCGGCGTCCAGCACGAAATCCGAGCCCAGCGTCTGTGCCAGCGGCAGCACCCGCTTGCCGAAGGCTTCGCCCTGGTAGGTGAAGGCCAGTTCCGCCCCTTCGGCGGCCATGGCCTTGGCAATGCCCCAGGCGATCGACTTCTCGTTGGCCACCCCCATGATGAGGCCGCGCTTGCCGGTCATCAGTTCTGCCATGGCCGTTACCCGTCGTATCTGCTGAAGATCAGCGAGGCATTGGTGCCTCCGAAGCCGAAGCTGTTCGAGAGGACCGAGTCGAACTCTGCCTCCCGCATCTCGGTAACGATTTCCTGCGGACGCAACTCGGGGTCCAGCTGGGTGACATTCGCCGAGGCGGCAATGAAGCCGCCCTGCATCATCAGCAGCGAATAGATCGCCTCGTGCACCCCTGCCGCGCCCAGACTGTGGCCGGTCAGCGACTTGGTGGAACTGATCGGCGGCACCGCGTCTTCGCCGAAGACACGGCGCACGGCCTTCACCTCCACCACATCCCCCGCGGGCGTGGAGGTGCCATGCGCGTTGATGTAGCTGATCTTGCGGTTGCCGATGGTCGAGAGCGCAAGCCGCATCGACCGCTCGCCCCCCTCGCCCGAGGGGGCCACCATGTCGAATCCGTCCGAGGTGGCGCCGTAGCCGGTCAGCTCGGCGTAGATTTTCGCGCCGCGCGCCCGGGCGTGGTCGAGTTCCTCCAGTACCAGCATGCCGCCGCCGCCCGCGATCACGAAGCCGTCACGTGTGGCGTCGAAGGCGCGCGAGGCGGTCTGCGGCGTGTCGTTGTACTTCGACGACATGGCCCCCATGGCGTCGAACAGGCACGACAGCGTCCAGTCCAGTTCCTCGCCGCCACCGGCGAACACGATGTCCTGCTTGCCGAGCTGGATCTGCTCCATCCCGTTGCCGATGCAATGCGCCGAGGTCGAGCAGGCCGAGGTGATGGAGTAGTTCACACCCTTGATCCTGAAGGGTGTCGCCAGACAGGCCGAGTTTGTCGACGACATGCAGCGGGTGACCATGAAGGGACCCATGCGCTTGGGGCTGCCCTTCTGCGTAACCGCATTGAACGCCTCGAAGAAGTTCGAGGTGGAGGGCCCACCCGAGCCGGTCACAAGCCCCGTGCGCTCGTTCGAGACATCGCGTTCCTCAAGCCCGGCATCGGCGATGGCCTGGGCCATGGCGATGTAGTTGTAGGCCGCGCCCGGCCCCATGAAGCGCAACTGCCGCTTGTCGATATGCTCTTCCAGCGCGATCTCGGGCTTGCCATGCACCTGACAGCGGAAGCCGCGCTCGGCATATTCCGGCGCAAACACGATACCCGAGCGGCCCGCCCGGAGCGATGCCTTGACCTCTTCGTTGCTGTTGCCGATCGGCGAGACGATGCCGATCCCGGTGACGACGACGCGGCGCATGCGCGGCCTCCCTTGCTCGCTGTTCCCCGGCAGCGGCCCCCTCCGGGCGCCGATGCCATAGTCGGGGCTCGCCCTGCGACAATCAATCCTTGAAGAGCCCCACCTTCATGTCGGCTGTCGTGTAGATCTCGACCCCGTCGGCCAGCATCCGCCCGTCGGCGATGCCCATCTTCAGCTTGCGGTCTATGATGCGCGTGAAATCCACCAGGTAGGTGACGAGCTTCGTTGCAGGGGTGACCATCTGCTTGAACTTCACCTCCCCCACACCCAGCGCCCGCCCGCGCCCCTGCATGCCGCGCCAGCCGAGGTTGAAGCCGGTGAGTTGCCAGAGCGCGTCGAGCCCCAGACAGCCCGGCATCACCGGATCGCCCGGAAAGTGGCAGGCGAAGAACCACAGATCGGGATGGATGTCGAACTCCGCCACAACATGCCCCTTGCCGTGGGCACCGCCGTCGGCGCTGATTTCGGTGATCCGGTCCGCCATCAGCATCGGCGGCTCAGGCAGTTGCGGGTTACCCGGGCCAAAGAGCTCTCCCCGAGCACATGCCAGAAGCCCTTCCTTGTCGAAGTGCGTCGGATAACCGCCCATGGTGCCCCTGTCACGTCCCGGTCAAACTCGCGACCTCCTAGCACCCGGCTTCCCGCAGTGGCAAGAGCGGAGCGCGCTGGCAGGCTAACCAGACTGATATAGTCAGATTTTCGTTGAAATCCTGCGCCCGCCGCGCAATATACTCTGCCATGTACGGACAGGCGCTTCCGATCGACAACACCCGGCTCGCCGCAATGACGGCGGAGGCACGTCTGCGCGCCATCGCACGTCTGCGCGCCGCCGGGCTCAGGCCCACGCGCCAGCGCACGGCGTTGGCAGCCCTGCTGCTGGGCGACGGGCGCGACAGGCATGTGAGCGCGGAAATCCTGCACGACGCCGCCCGCCACGAGGGAGCGCAGGTCTCGCTCGCCACGGTCTACAACACGCTGCGCGCCTTCTGCCAGGCTGGGCTGCTCAAGGAAATCACGGTGGACGGGCATCGCTCGTATTTCGATACGCGGCTCGACGACCACCCGCATTTCTACTGGGAGGAGGAAGGCCGCCTCACCGATGCCCCGAAGGAGCAGTTGCGCATCGAGCGCCTGCCCGACATCCCGCCGGGCATGGAAGTTGCGAAGGTCGATGTGGTGGTGCGCCTGCGCCGCGCGTGACGCAACTCAGAACCACTGGCCGGGCTCCATCAGGCCCAGGTCCATCAGTTGCTGCGACGACCACTCGAACCGCCCCGAGTTGCGCCACACGAAATTACCAATGTCGAAGGTAGATCCGGCGTTCCCCTTCAGCGCCTTTGCGGTGCGGAACGAACAGACGGCCGCGGTCAGGTTGTTGTGCCAGGGGCAGGCATAGGTGTTGTATTCCTCGTCCGAGAAGGTGTGGTCCCCGCGCAGTTCCAACCCCTTCTGCGCGCGGAAGAGCGAGATGCGGTCGATCCGCCGCCGGTCGGCCGGGAAATGCTCCTCGAAGCGCCAGCGCAGGCCGCCGAAGAAGTCGAGCTGGCGCTCCTTCGGGTGGCCGTTGGGGCCCGCGCGCCCAAGCGCGTAGTAGCCCGAGAGATCGAGATGGGCATCGGCGAGCGACACACCATCGGGGCAGGCCGACAGATCGCCTGCGTATAGATCGACGACATAGGCGAGCATCGCGTCGCGCCGTTCCTCCGTGTGGAAGGCAAGCAACTCGCCCACGTTACGGGTCTCGCAGAAAGGATAGAAGAGGTATTCGGCGTTGTAGCCGTAATAGACCCAGAGCCCATCGAGCGCCGCCATGAGCCGGTTGACCACCGACATGGCCAGCCTGCCGCCGGTCTCCCGGTGCGCGACGACATGCAGCCGCGGGTCATCCACATGCGGTTCGGTCAGGTCGGGGTGGGAGACCGCGATGACCGCGCGAAACCCCAGCGCAAGGTGATGGCGGATGGTCGAATCGATCTCGATGCCATCCTCGTTCACAAGGACGGCCGCGGGCCCCCCGCGGAGCCCGCGCGCGCCGGTGGCAAGGAAGTCGTCGAGACTGTCGTGGCGCGTCATCATCCTGTCCCCGGCAGAGCCTTAGCCGATCACGGTGCGTTTTGGAACGCCCGGCGATTGCCGCGGCGGCGGCGATTGTGTAAGCCCCGGCCAGCCCGGTGCCCGGCGGCACGGGGCCGCGCAACGCAGGACGGGCCGACCGATGGGCGAAGCGAAGAAGCTCTACATCCGCACCTATGGCTGTCAGATGAACGTCTACGACAGCGAGCGCATGGCGGAGGCTCTGGCGCCCGCCGGCTACGCGCTGACCGATGTGCCCGCCGAGGCCGACCTCATCCTGCTCAACACCTGCCACATCCGCGAGAAGGCCGCCGAGAAGGTCTATTCCGAACTCGGGCGGCTCAAGTCGCTGAAGGCTGGCAACCCCGACCTGCGCATCGGCGTGGCGGGCTGTGTGGCGCAGGCCGAGGGCGAGGAGATCTTGCGACGCCAGCCGCTCGTCGATCTTGTGGTGGGCCCTCAGAGCTATCACCGCCTGCCCGAGATGGAGGCGCGCGTGCGCGCTGGGGGCCGCGTGCTCGACACGGACTTCCCTGCCGAGGACAAGTTCGCGCATCTGCCACGGCGCGCGGGGACGCCCGCTGGGCCCACAGCCTTTCTCACCGTGCAGGAAGGCTGCGACAAGTTCTGCTCGTTCTGCGTGGTCCCCTACACCCGCGGCGCCGAAGCGAGCCGCCCCGTGGCGCGGCTTCTTGACGAAGCACAGGCGCTGGCGGCGCGCGGAGCCCGCGAGATCACGCTCCTTGGCCAGAACGTCAACGCCTACCACGGCGAGGGGCAGGACGGGGCAAGCTGGTCGCTCGCCCGGCTGATCCGCGAGATGGCGCGCATCGAGGGGCTCCTGCGCATCCGCTATACCACCTCGCACCCCAACGACATGGCCGACGACCTGATCGCCGCGCATGGCGAGGAGGGCAAGCTCATGCCCTATCTTCACCTGCCGGTGCAGTCGGGTTCCGACCGCATCCTGAAGGCGATGAACCGCAGGCACACGGCCGAGACCTATCTGCGGCTGGTCGAAAGGCTGCGCGCCGCCCGCCCCGATCTGGCGCTTTCCAGCGATTTCATCGTCGGCTTTCCCGGCGAGACCGAGGCCGACTTCGAGACCACGCTCGATCTGGTGCGCGCCGTGGGCTACCATTCCGCCTTCTCGTTCAAGTATTCCCCGCGCCCGGGCACCCCCGCCGCCGAACGCGCACAGATATCCGAGGACGTGAAGGCCGACCGGCTGAGCCGCCTGCAGGCGCTGATCGACGATCAGGCGCGCGCCGCGCAAGAGGCGATGGTGGGCCGCATCGCGGAGGTGCTGTTCGAGAAGCCCGGCCGCCTGCCCGGCCAGCTCGTCGGCAAGTCGGAGCATCTCCATGCCGTCCACGCGCCTGCCGACGGCGCCGCACCGGGCGATCTGCGCCGGGTGCGAATCGCCCGCGCCGAGGCGCACTCGCTGGCCGGAGAAATCCGCCCCGGCTGAGCCGCACGGGGGGTGAGCGTCCGGAAAATATGGCGGGAATAGGGCGCAAACCGGGCGCGTCCGAGGCATTGTCTCTCCAGAAAACACAATGAGCGGCAAACTCTTCTGGATGTCTGCAACTTCGTTAACATTCGACAACTGGCAGCCGGGGACTGCGTCTTCGGCGCCCACGGAAACCTGTGGAGTGGACCATGTCGATTGCAGGATCACGATTGCGGTTCATCGCATTCTCGGCCGCGCTGATGTTCGTCGCCACGCAGGCGACCGCGCAATACGGCAGCGCGCCGTCTGAGCGTTTCAAGCCGGCGATCTGGATCGACCCGGACGGCTGCGAACACTACGTTATCGATGATGGCTGGGAAGGCTACGGCGTCGAGCGCGTGCACCCCAGGACAGGCATGCCGATCTGCCACAAGATGAACACCTGCCGGGTCGAGAATGCCGACACGCTCTTCGCCACCGACAGCGCGCGCCTGCGCCCGGGCCAGCGCGAGCGTCTGCACGCCTTCTTCCGGCAGGCGGGAGCGACGGCCTATGCGATCTACGGCCACACCGACAGCCGCGCATCGGACGAGTACAACATCCGCCTTTCGGAACAACGCGCGCAGACCGTCGCCGATGTGGCTCAATCCGCTGGCGCGCGGGTCGCGCGCGTAATGGGCTTCGGCGAGCGCCGCCCCATCGCGAGCGACACCTCCCCCGCCGGGATGCAGAAGAACCGGCGCGTCGAAATCGTCTGCTACCGCTGACCGACGAAGGACTTTCCCATGCGTGCGACCCTGATAGTTCCCGCGGCCCTGGTGCTCGGCCTCGCCGCCTGCCAGAAGACCGACCACAGCGTCGATCGCGGCATCGACTCCAAGCATCTCAGCCAGTTGCAGGCCGGCATCTGGGTCGATCCGGACGGCTGCGACAACTGGGTCATCGACGACGGCGCCGAGGGCTACATGATGCGTCGGCGCGATCCGGTCAGCGGCCTGCCCGTCTGTTCGGGCATCGCTTCCCCGGGCTATACGGCAGGCGATTTCAAGGGCGGCTCGCCGATCCCCGACCCGATCTGATCCGCCTGGCACCCGACCACAGCGCAACGCCCTGCGCAGGTTGCCGTTTTTCCCACCCTGGCATCGGCAGACCGCCGCCGCAGATGTAACGCGGCGATGAAACCTCTGCGCAACCCCTTGATCAGGCCGGGCGGACTTGGCAGGCTGACGACGGACCACTCGCAGAGGAAGCGGTATTTGGCGACGCCCAGCCTGACACAGACCCGCTCGACCCCGGACAGTTCGGAAACTGCGCTGGAATTCCCCGACAATCGCCTGCTCATCGACCTCTGCGGCGAGTTCGACAGCCACCTCGCCCGCATAGAGGACAGGCTCGACGTGCAGATCTTGCGCCGCGGCAACCACCTTGAAGTCCATGGCGAACCAGGCGCGCGGCGACGGGCCGCGGAACTGCTGCGCACGCTCTACCGGCGGCTCGAGAGCGGGCGTGGCCTCGCGCCCGCCGACATCGACGCGGCGATCCGCTTCGGCGACCCGGGCGAGGCGGCGCAAGCGCGCGCACGCCAACTCGAGATGTTCCAGGGCGGGCGCCTCGAAGTCGTCACTCGCAAGAAGGTGGTCGAACCCCGGACCCCTACCCAGCGCGCCTATGTCGAGGCGCTCTACTCCAACGAACTCTGCTTCGGCATGGGCCCCGCAGGCACGGGCAAGACCTATCTCGCCGTCGCGGTGGCGGTGGCGATGCTGAGCGCCGGCGCAGTGGACCGCATTGTGCTCTCCCGCCCTGCTGTCGAGGCGGGCGAGCGGCTCGGCTTCCTACCCGGCGACATGAAGGAGAAGGTGGATCCCTACATGCAGCCGCTCTACGACGCGCTGAACGACTTCCTCCCAGGCAAGCAGCTCGCACGGCTGATCGAGTGCAGATGAAGATGTTCCTTACCCGCATGGGCGAGGGTTCGCGCATGGCGATCACCGGCGACCGGACCCAGGTGGACCTGCCGCGCGGCCAGGTGTCGGGGCTGACAGAGGCCGAGCGCATCCTGACCGGGGTCGAGGGCATCTCCTTCACCTATTTCTCCACCCGCGACGTGGTGCGTCACCCGATGGTGGCGCGCATCATCGACGCCTGGGACCGGGACGGCGGCGGCAATGGATGACCCCGTCGAGGCGGTGGTCGAGGACGACCGCTGGAACGGGATCGACATCGAGGAACTGGCCCGCGCGGCCTGTCGGGCGGTGTTCGCCGACCGGGGCCTTGCGCCGAACGACTTCGGCGTGGCCGTGCTCGCCGCCGATGATGCCCGTGTCGCGGCCCTCAACGCCGACTTCCGCGGCAAGCCCACCGCCACCAACGTGCTCTCCTGGCCCGAAACCGCGCTTCAGCCCGAGGGCGAGGGCGACCTGCCCGCGGAACCGCGCCCGGGCACGCCCGGGGATCCCGCGCATCTGGGCGACATCGCGCTCGCCTGGGAGACCTGCATGTGCGAAGCCGCCGAAGCTGGGCGCCCGCTGCGCGACCATGTGCTGCACCTTCTGGTGCACGGATGCCTGCATCTGCTGGGGTATGACCACGAGCGCGACGGCGACGCTGCACTGATGGAAGGCACCGAAGTGCGCATACTTGCAACGCTGGGCGTGCCTGACCCATATTGAGGATGTCCGGCCCGGCCGGATGCAGTTCGGAAAGGTTCATGGGAGACACGGACGAGGGCTCTTCCAGCGCAGCGCGGAGCGCGCGGCGGGAAGAGATCGGCAAACGCGGTCGGGACGGGCGCAAGGGCCTGCTCGGTCGGCTGTTCGGCGGGGCGGATGGCGACACAACCGGCGAGAGCGAGAACGGAACGGCGAGCGTGCAGCGCCTGCTCGACGAGGGCGGCGTGGCAAATCTGCGCAGGCTGCGCGTCGATGACGTGTCGGTGCCGCGCGCCGAGATCGTCTCGGTTCCTGCCGACATCGCACTGCCCGATCTGGTTGCCACCTTCCGCGACAGCGGCCTCACCCGCCTGCCGGTCTACGAGGGCACGCTCGACAACCCTATCGGCATGGTTCACCTGAAGGACGTGGCACTCGGCCACGGCTTCAACGGTGGCGGCGGTTCGTTCGATCTGCGCAATCTGCTGCGCCCGCTTCTCTACGCGCCGCCCTCGATGCCGATCAGCGTGCTCCTGCAGAAGATGCAGGCCGAACGCCGCCACATGGCGCTGGTGATCGACGAATACGGCGGCGTGGACGGACTCGTGACCATCGAGGACCTCATCGAGCAGATCGTGGGCGAGATCGCCGACGAGCACGACCTCGAGGAAGAACAGAACTGGATTGAAGAAAAGCCCGGTATCTATCTCGCCCTCGCGCGCACGCCCCTAGAGGAACTGGAAGCCGAGATCGGGATGAGCCTGGTGGACGAGGACGACGAGGAAGAGATCGACACGCTGGGAGGGCTCGTCTTCCTGCTCTCGGGCCGCGTCACCCCGCAGGCGCAGCCCCGGGCGTGAGCAGTGCCGCACCCCGAACCAGCCCTCGCCCAGGCGAAAATGCTCCCGGGGTGCCGGGGCAGCGCCTTCGCCCGAGCCAGCGAATGATTCCGTCTCGCCTGGGCCGCCTGCTGCCGATACTTGCAGGGATCGCGGCTGCCGCCGGGCAGGCCCCGCTGTCGCTGCCGTTCGTCGCGCTCGCTGGGTTCGCCGCGACGGTCTGGCTCGTTTCGCGCGCCCCCGACGCCCGCGCCACCATGTTCCGCGCCTGGGGCGCGGGCGCAGGCTATTTTGCCGGATCGCTCTTCTGGATCGTCGAGCCCTTCCTCGTCGATGCCGAGCGGCACGGTTGGATGGCGCCCTTTGCGCTGGCCGGGCTGGCCGGCGGGCTCGCTCTCTTCTGGGGCGCTGCTGGCTGGGCGGCGCATTGGATGGGCCGCGGCCCGGGCGGGCGCGCGCTCGCCTTCGTCGGGCTCATGGGGCTGGTAGGTCTCGCCCGTGGCTACGTGCTGACCGGCTTTCCATGGGCGCTGCCCGGGCATGTCTGGGCCGACACGCCGCTCGCGCAATTCGCCGCGCTCGCCGGGGCGCAGGGGCTG
>PHEG01000421.1 GCA_002842835.1 Alphaproteobacteria bacterium HGW-Alphaproteobacteria-2
CGCCGTCATCTCGGCGGCGACGAGGCGCTTCATCTCCTTGCGCCCGCCTGGCAGCGTTTCAAGGCGCAACGGGCCGATGCGGCTCGACAGACAGCGGCCGACCCGCCCGCTGGTGACCTCGGCCAACTCCATCGACGAGCCTCCCATGTCGCACACCAGCCCCTCGGCGCCCGGCCAGCCGAGCAGCACCCCCTGCGCGGAGAGCCGCGCCTCTTCCTCGCCGGAGATCACCTCGAGCCGGAGTCCGAGGCCCTCTTCCACTTCCGCGAGGAAGGCGGCGCCATCCGCGGCCTCGCGCACCGCCGCGGTTGCCACGCCGCAGAGCGGGCTTACCTGCATGCCCTGGGCCAGCATGGTGAAGCGGCGCAGCGCGGCCAGCGCGCGCCGCCGCCCCTCGGGGTGCAGCCGCCCGCTGCGCGCGAGATCGCGTCCGAGGCCGCAGAGGATCTTTTCGTTGTAGAAATAAGCGGGCGAACGCGCGGCGCCGTCGAAGACGACCATGCGAACCGAGTTGGAGCCGACGTCGATCACGCCCACGCGCCGCAGTGCCCGCGCCGAGGGGTCCTCAAACAGCGGCGTCCCGAAATGCCCGAGATCCTGATCCGGGCCGCTTTCGCCTGCACCACCGTCCATTGTCACCTTCCGGTTGGGCGCTTCGGGTCGGTGCCACACTGCCGCCTCCGGCGGTATGCGTCAATCGCCGCCACTGCGGCATCGCGACCGGCGCATCCCGCTTGCCAGAATCCTGCTCGGGTCGTATCGCCATGGAAAAGGTCAATGTGGCTCCTGGCGGGAGAAATACGATGGTATCCGTGGTACTGGGACGGGCACGCAGGGTTCTGCGCGAGGGTATGCGCAGTTTGCGCATGCGCATGCGCAGGCGCATGTCGCTCGAGCAAAAGGCGGTGCAGCTCGTGGCGCAGGCCACATCCGCCGACACAAGCCTGCGCATCCCCGATGCGGACGGCTACCTCGGCTTCGATTTCGGCAGCCGTCCGGGCGACGGCGTGGCGCTGGCAGGGCTGCACGATCTGGCCCGCAGCTGGATGAACGACCCAGAGCGGCTGACCGGCAAGATGCCCAAGAACATGCTGCGCGCGGCCGATCTCGCAGCTCACCCCGATATCCTGCGCCTGTCGCTGCGCGACGACGTTCTGGCGGCCGTGACCGAATATCTCGGCCAGGTGCCGCGGCTCTACACGCTGCGGCTCTGGTGGTCGCCGCCCAACCAGACGCAGCGCGGCAGCCAGCGCTTTCACTACGATCACCGTGACAGCCGCCAGGTGAAGCTCTTCGTCAACCTCGGCGACGTCACCGAGGAGAGCGGGCCACTGCATTTCTTCTCGGCCGCCGATTCGGAGATCATCAACCAGCGTGTCGGCTACAGCCAGGGCCGCTACGAGGACGAGGACGTGTTCCGCGCCGTCCCGCGCGAGCGGCTGCACCCCGCCATGGGGCCGCGGGGCCGGGCCTTCATGCTCGATACCGGGCGCTGCCTCCATTACGGTAGCCGCGGCAACATCCTCGACCGGCTGATCCTGATGGCGAGCTTTGCGCGGGTGAACAGCGTCGATCCCGGGCACGGCTGCCATGTGCTCGACCCGGTGCGCGACCGCCTCGCGGCTGAACTCTTCCCGGGCGACGCGGTGCGCGGCTTCGTGCTGACCTCGCCGCGCTGAGAGCGGTGGCTCAGGCGGCGAGCGCCGCCTCCGCCGCCGCACCAA
>PHEG01000422.1 GCA_002842835.1 Alphaproteobacteria bacterium HGW-Alphaproteobacteria-2
CGACGGCAGGAAGATGTTCATCGCCATCGCCGAAAGACCGGCGAAGAGGACGAGGGTCACGATATGGGGCGGGGTCGTGCGGTCAAGAAACCGCACTTCAGGCCGGTCTGTCATGCGGGCAATCTACGCCTGCGACCGCCCTTGTCCATTGCGTGCGCAACGAAAATGCATTCATTCATTGCATATTTGCATTATTCAAATCTTTATCTGCCAATTATTTGCAAATTTTCCAGCTTTTCCTTCTCTCCGCGGGTGCGCAGCCTTATCCTGCGCCATCACGGGGAGGAACGCCTATGAAAGACATCCTGCAGGAGCTGGAGAGCCGCCGCGGTCAGGCACGGCTCGGCGGTGGCGAGAGCCGGATCGCCGCACAGCATGGCAAAGGCAAGCTGACGGCGCGCGAGCGCATCGAGATGCTGCTCGACCCGGGCTCCTTCGAGGAGTTCGACATGTTCGTCGCCCACCGCTGCACCGATTTCGACATGCAGAAGAACCGTCCCTACGGCGACGGCGTGGTGACGGGCTGGGGCACGATCAACGGCCGCATGGTCTATGTCTTCAGCCAGGATTTCACCGTCTTCGGCGGCTCGCTCTCGGGGCGGGGCGCGCATTCAGGAAGGGGTGGCGAGCCTCGCGGGCTATGCCGAGGTCTTCCAGCGCAACATCATGGCCTCAGGAGTGGTGCCGCAGATCTCGGTCATCATGGGGCCCTGCGCCGGCGGCGCGGTCTATTCGCCCGCCATGACCGATTTCATCTTCATGGTGAAGGACTCGTCCTACATGTTCGTCACCGGCCCCGATGTGGTTAAGACGGTGACCAACGAGGTCGTCACCGCAGAGGAGCTGGGCGGCGCATTGACCCATACGCGCAAGTCCTCGGTCGCCGACGGCGCCTATGAGAACGACATGGAGGCACTGGCCGAGGTGCGCCGCCTCGTCGATTTCCTGCCGCTCAACAACCGTGAGAAGCCGCCCTATCGACCCTTCCACGACGATCCGGAGCGTATCGACGCTTCGCTGGATACACTGATCCCCGACAACCCCAACCAGCCCTACGACATGAAGGAGTTGATCGCGAAGATCGCCGATGAGGGCGATTTCTTCGAGATCCAGGCGGGGTTCGCGAAGAACATCCTCACCGGCTTCATCCGTCTCGAAGGCCAGACCGTGGGTGTGGTTGCCAATCAGCCCATGGTGCTGGCGGGCTGCCTCGATATCGACTCGTCGCGCAAGGCGGCGCGCTTCGTGCGCTTCTGCGACGCTTTCGAGATCCCGATCCTGACCCTGGTCGATGTGCCCGGTTTCCTGCCCGGCACCAGCCAGGAATACGGCGGGATCATCAAGCACGGCGCGAAACTCCTCTTCGCCTTTGGCGAGGCGACGGTCCCGAAGGTGACGGTGATCACCCGCAAGGCCTATGGCGGCGCCTATGACGTGATGAGCTCCAAGCACATCCGCGGCGATTTCAACTATGCCTGGCCCACCGCCGAGATCGCGGTGATGGGCGCGAAGGGCGCGACCGAGATCCTCTACCGCTCGGAACTGGGCGCGCCGGAGAAGATCGCCCGGCGCACCGCCGATTACGAAGCGCGCTTCGCCAACCCGTTCGTGGCGGCGGAGCGCGGTTTCATCGACGAGGTGATCCAGCCGCGCTCCACCCGCCGTCGGGTCTGCCGTGCCTTTGCGGCACTGCGCACCAAGAAGCTCCAGAATCCCTGGAAGAAGCACGACAACATTCCGCTGTGATGACCCCGATGCGCCGCGCCCTGCATGCCAGCCTTGCTAGCCTGCTGCCGATGACGGCGGGCGCGCAGGATATCGGCCTCGCCTCGGGTCTCGCGGCGCGGCTCGACGAAGTCATTTGGGACGAGGCGGACGGGCCCTGGCTGCGGCTGCGCTTCGTTGCGCCCGGGATGGCCGCGGCCGCACCCGAGACGCTGGCAACCGACATGGAAACGCTCTGCAGCGAGGTCGGGCTGCCAATTCTCGCGGCCGGGGGCGGCGAGGTGGAGCGGATCGTCGTCTCCATCTCCGAGCGGCCGGTCCCCTTCGGCACCAGCGATCCGGCGACCGCGCAGGTGTTCGACATGTTCCGCCCGGAACATGGCGCCTGCATCTGGGAGCCATTCTGATGGCGC
>PHEG01000021.1 GCA_002842835.1 Alphaproteobacteria bacterium HGW-Alphaproteobacteria-2
ACCTTCATCGCCGAATGGTCGGGGCTGGCGCTCGGTCTCTGGTTCTGCCGCGATGCCTTCGCGAGCGGACACTGGCGCGACTGGCCGCGGGTCTTCGATGCCGTGCGGCTCAAACGCATGGCCGGGGTGAACGCCGACATCCTGCTGCGCTCGGCGCTCTTGCAGGCGGCCTTCGTCTCGTTCCTTTTTCTGGGCGCACGCTTCGGCGATGTGACGCTCGCCGCCAACCAGGTGCTGTTGCAGTTCCTCAACATCACCGCCTATGCGCTCGACGGCTTCGCCTTCGCCGCCGAGGCGCTGGTGGGTCAGGCGATGGGCGCGAGGGCGCGCGGGCGGCTCCGGCGCGCCGCGGGCATGGCGAGCATCTGGGGCGGCGGGCTGGGGCTCGCGCTCGCCGCGGGGTTCCTCGCCGCCGGGCCCGCGATCATCGACACGATGACCACTGCGCCCGAAGTGCGCGAGGCAGCCCGGACCTACCTGCCCTGGATGGTGGCGGCACCTGTGGTGGGGGCCGCCTCGTGGATGCTGGACGGCATCTTCATCGGCGCCACCCGCACACGCGACATGCGAAACATGATGGCGCTCTCCTTCGCGGGCTACCTCGGGCTGCTAGCGCTGCTGATGCCCGCCTACGCCAATCACGGGCTCTGGGCCGCCTTCCTCGGCTTCTTCGCGCTGCGCGGCGTGACGCTCGGACTGCGCTACTCCGCACTGGAGGCAGAGGCCGACGCGGGCGCGGCAAAATCGTAACGGTGCAGCCCCGGGCCCTCGGCACGCAGCCAGGCGCGCGGGGCTGCATGGCCGGGGCAGAGCCGCGCCACGACCGCCCAGAAGGCGGGCGAGTGGTTCATCTCGGCCAGATGTGCCACCTCATGCGCGGCGACGTAATCGAGCACCTCGGGCGGGGCCATCACCAGCCGCCAGGAAAACATCAGCCGCCCCGCCGCACTGCAAGAGCCCCAGCGCGAGCGCGGATCGGCCAGCGTCAACGCGCAGTAGCCCCGCCCCAGCTCCACTGCATGGCGGTTGGCCGCCGCCTGCAGTCGCAGCCGTGCCAGCGCCACCAGATGCGCGCGCAGCCGCACCGCCAGCCGCTCGGGCGGCCCGGCCACGATCAGTTGCCCAGCCACGCAGCGCACTCCGCCACGCCCGGCAGCCGCGTCCACCTCGTGCGACACACCCTCGACAGGCAGCAGCGTGCCGGGAGCCACCGCGAGGCGCGCGGGCTGCCCTGCGAGCGCCGCACGCAGCCAGGCGGCCTTCGCGATGGCGAAGGCGCGTCCCTCGCGCTCGGCCACGCCGCGCGGCAGCGTCAGCGTCACCCGCCCGTCGAGTCGCGAGACACGCAGGCTCAGCCGTCGGGCCTGCGTCGAGCGGCGCAGACGCACGGCCACAGGGGGTTCTCCGGGCAGGACGAACTCGCTCATCGCTTCTTGCTCGCTTTGCCCTGCGGCAGCAGCGCCGCAGCGGCAGGAAAGGCTTTGACAGACCGCGCGGCTTGTGGCAACGGCTGCCCTCCGAAGTCGATCCGACAGCACAAGGAAGCCCAGATGCCGAAGGACGAATGGGGCGTCAAGCGCCTCTGCCCCACCTGCCATGCGCGGTTCTACGACCTGCGCCGCAACCCGATGACCTGCCCCTCCTGCAGCGCGGTCTTCAGCCTCGAGTCGCTGCTCGGCAACCGCGTGCAGTCCACTGTGGCGCAGCGCAAAGCCGCGGTGCCGCCCAAGGCGACCCTGGTGGAAGACGACATCGTGCTTGAGGTCGAGGAGGAGGACGACGTCGAACTCGAGGACGACCTGCTCGAGGACGACGAGGACGAGAACGTTGATCTCGACGACATTGCCGATGTGGCCGCCGACGACGAGACCTGACACTTTTTTCGCTTGATCCCCGCCCGCGGCTCCACTAACCACGCGGGCGAGCGTTCACGCTCGCCTCGGTGGGGCCATAGCTCAGTTGGGAGAGCGCTTGAATGGCATTCAAGAGGTCAGGGGTTCGACTCCCCTTGGCTCCACCAAAACGTCACTCTAAGTTCTGGATTACTGGGAAAGAGTGTCGGCCGCGGCTTCGGCTGCCACGCGGTTTTGTGACATCGGGCGGGTAAACGCCGCCGAGTTCCGCTTCCGGAAGCCGACCAAGACGCCCTCCAGGCTCGACAGGCGCAGGCGAACCGGCTCCGGCGACTTCGGCAGGCGCGCCACTGGCATATCACTCTGCGCACCTGCCCGGTCATCTCGCGATTTCCCCTCCAGACCGGCAACAAGCTTGCGCGGTATCCTCTTATGGGCTTCAATCCGGTCAGGAGTTCATTCGTCTCTTCGCGAAGGTGGAACCGGCCCGGAGGGGTCACATGTCCGATATGGCGCTGCGAACCGCGCCCGCGCCTGCCGTAACGCACCGCTGGTTGGCGCGGGGGGTGGCGCTGGCGATCATGTCCGGGGTGATCGTGTTGCTGACGATCACCCTGCCTTACGACTCGCCCGAAGCGGCGCTGATACTCGACCGCCAGAAGCACACGGTCTTCCCCTATCCGCTCACGATCCAGAACGCGATCTACATGGCGATGGCCTGGGCCATGGCCGATCTCTACACGCGCTGGCGCGCGGCCCGGCGCGAGGCTGCCTTCCTGCGCGCCGGGCTGCTGCCCGAGGATATGAGCACGGTTCTGGCGCTGGAGGATCTGGGGCCGATACGCCAACACGTCGCCGGACTGCACGACCGCGACAGTGGATATCTGCCCTATCTCATCGACCTCTCGGTGCTCCAGTTGCAGGCAAGCCGTTCGGTCGATCAGGCGATGAGCATGCTCAACGGCAACCTGTCGCTGCTGCAGGAGCGGCTGGATCTGAAATACCAGATGATCCGCTACCTGCTCTGGCTCATCCCGACCACGGGCTTCATCGGCACGGTCATCGGGCTGTCACTGGCGCTGGAACTGATCAACCCGGTCAGCATAGACCTCGGGCTGGTGGTCGATGGGCTGGCGATCTCGTTCTACACAACGCTTGTGGCGCTGGTGGCGAGCGCGATCCTCGCCTTCGTCCAGCATGCGGTGCAGGAGATGGAGGAATCCGCGCTGAACGAGGCGGGGCTCTACTGCCTGCGCAACCTCGTCAACCGCGTCTACATCCCACGCTCCGGTGGGTGAGCCATGGGCCGGCGTCGGCGCCATACCGACGGTGGCGAGATCGCCCTCATGGCGGTCACGACCAAGGCGATGGGGGCATTCCTGATCCTGATGATCTTCGGCTTCAAGTATTACGTTGCCGACATGGAAGGCGCGCGCGAGGCCGAGGAACTGACCGAACGACTGGCCGAGACGCGCGAGGCAGTGGAGCGCGCGGCGGACCGTGCGCGGCGGGGCGAGTACACCGAGGAGGAGATGGCTGCGGTCCTCGCCGCGCTCCTTGAGGCCGAGGAGGCATTGGCAGCGGCCGAGGCGCTCGTGGCTCAGCTCAAGGCGCGCCTCGACCAGGCGCTTTCGGCTATCCGGCGGCTGGAGGAGGAGAACGCGCGGCTCTCCGAGGAGAACCTCGCCCTGCGCGCCGAGAACGAGCGTCTGGTCGAGGAGAACGTAGCGCTCGCCGATGCGGTGGCGGCACTGGCGGCCGAGGTGGAGGCGCTGCAAGGCGAGGTCGCCCGACTGACCGCCGAGCTTGCGGCGGCGGCGCAGCAGCTGGCAGAGGCCGAGGCACGGCTCGCTCAGGCCGAGGCGGAAAACGCCGCATTGCGCGCCCGCAACGCCCAGATCGAGGTCGAACTTGCGCGGCTTCGCAGCGAGAACCAGGCGTTGCAGGCAGAAATCGCCCAGATGCGGCAGGAACTGCAAGCGCTGCGGGCCCGCAACGCCCAACTTCAGGCGGAGAACGACGCGCTGCACCGGCAGGTGGCCGATCTGAGCGCCGAAGTTGCATGGCTCCGCGAGCAGCTCTCGCGCGCGCAACTCGTGCCACCGCTTCTGGCGGATTACCGCTACGAGAACTGTCCGGGCGCCGCCGTCCGGCTCTCCGTCGCGCGCCAGCCGCGGCGCGACGTCGCCGTACCCGAGCCGCTGGTCCCCTCAGGCGATGCCGTGCCCTGGAGCCCGGTGGTGCGCGGTATGGGGCCGGATCTGCCGCCTGGCAGCACAGTGCGTTACGCCGGTGGCGAGCGCGCGGGCGGTTTCACCACGATGTGGCTCGATTCGCCCGGCGAGGGCGAGCGGTTCGCGTTCTGGCTCAAATGGGTCAATGCACTGCCCGGAGGCGACCTGACCTGCACGGGCGCATTCTCGCTCTTCGGTCGCGATGCCCGACTGACGGTGAGTACTCTGGAAATCGAGGAGACCCGGCCGACGTATCTTGTCGCGGTGCTCGAACATTCGGCCGGTGCCCTGACCGAGGTGACGCTCGACGACACGCAGCGTCAGTGGCTGCATGACTATCTGGCCCGGAGCCCCTGCGACGCCCTGGCATGTGCGCCGGGCGCGCCGAAGCATCGTGACGAAACCGTGCGGCTCGTTGTGGCACGGCTGAGGGATCAGGTTCTGAACCCCGGCACAAACCCGACCCCGGAGGAGATTGCGCGCGGCAACACGGTCCTGTCCGAACTGGCGCGGCTGGTTGTGGACGGCGAGGACCTTGCCACGGCGAAGCGCTGGAGCGACCTCATCGGCATCAACAACCGGGGCGGTCGGCCGGGCGAGATGACGGCCGAGGAGGTCGCGGAGTTCGAGGCATGGCTCGAGGCGGGGGGTGCGCCACCGCTGGTCGCGGCGGAGTTCGCCCGGCGCAGCCTCGATGGCTGGTGGCTGCGCGTGCATGCGCTCAACCGCCTGGCAGGCGCAGGCATTCGCCGTCCGGACGCGGTGCCGCCGACCGAGGCCCGAGAGATGGTTGGCGGCGCCGGAGTGCCGCGCGATTTCCGCGACGGGCTGGCCGAGATGCTCGAGAGCGGCGTGCTCGACGAGGCAGGCGCCCGACGCTGGGTGGAGGTCTTCGGGAACGCGCAGCGCGTGAGTCGGGACGCGCGGCCCGACGGGCGCTTGCTGGGTGAGGCCATGCGCACGATGCTGCAGGCAGGGGTGCCGCGCTCGGTTGCGGATCTGGCGTTCCGGATGATGACGGCCGGGACGCTGGCGCCCGAAGAGGTGCTCTCGCTGCTGCGCGAGAGCGGGCTGCGGCGCGACTAGGGGGTAAGAATGGCGGCACAGCGGCTGGTTCGGTGCGATCAGGGGCATGTATTCGACGCGGGTACCGCCACGGCCTGCCCGACCTGCGGCTGGCCGGTGCCCGAGAGAGGGGAAGGGGTGGCGCGGGGCGCAACCAACGGCGATGCGCGGCCGAAACGCACACGGCGCACATGGCCGATGGCGGCGGGGGCGGCGGCGCTGCTGATCGCAGGGGCGGGCGCACTCTGGCTGATGCCCGGCAGCAACGGTAACGCCGGGGCCGGGCGTGTTGCCGAAGGCCCCGCGCAGAACCCGCCGCAGGTCGTCCGGGAACCCGAGACCGCGGCTGGCGGGCAGGCAGCGGCACCAGGGACGGATGAGGGCGAGAGCGCCGACCCGCGGCTGGAGCCGGGCGACAGCCGGGACACGACAGGGACCCAGACGCAACAGCCCGAGGTGACAGGCACCGTTTCCGATGACAACCCGCTGGGGCAGCCGACACAAGACACCGGAGCGGATGAGCCGGGCGACGAGATACCGGCCCGGATTGTGGCGGATGAGGACCTGCCGAAGTTGCCGGCGGAACCGGACACGGACGAGGGTTCCGGCACTTTGGGCGACACGCCCGCAGCAATTGCTGCGGACCCGGCAGCAGACGAACGATCCGGGGGAACAGAGACGGCATCACCCCAGAAAACGGTTGCTCCCGACCATGGGGCAGCGAAAACCGCAGACCGGATCGCGGGCAAGGGGCGGGAGCCGATACCGGCGGACACGGCGGCGGAAAGCGGCGCCACCGCAGAGACCCCGTCGGAGGGTGCCGACCCGGAACAGGGCGCGACGCCCGTCGCAGGACCAACGGGGCCGGGAGCGGCAGATGGCTCTACCCCGAAGGCCGAGGTTGCGGCCGGGCCTCTGGAAACGCCCGCCGGAGGAACGTCAGGTTCCCCGGCCGAGAATGCCGCACCGCCGCCGGACCGGACAAGTCCTGCAGCCGTCGCGGAGGCAGATACGGGCGTCGCCGACCGCTCCTCCGAGCCCGGGCAGGGAGTGGACGATCCGGCTAGGGAGTCTGCCGACGCGAGGGACTCCGAGGACGTGGCGCTGCTGCCATCCGACCGATCGACACCGGTTGTCGTGCCGCCCGCTACGGGGCCCGGCGTCACCAGCCAGCCGGAGCAGGGCCTTGCGACGCTACTCGCTGTTGCGCCGGAGCAGTTGACGGCCGCGCGGCGAGCACTCTCCGCTTCGCCGCAAGGGAAGTTCTCGGACGAACTGGGTGCGCTGTCGCCGCACGCGGCTGAAGAAGAAGCGCTCGGACTGTCACATGCCTTGCGTCACGCCCTCGCCCTCGCCCGGGCGGAAAGGGCCGCGGCCCAGGGCGAGACCGCAAGGGCTCGGGCCCTGTTCTCGGGACTGGCCGCGGACGACACGGTGGCCGCCGGTGCGCAGAACCCGCGGGCGCTGTTCGGGCACGGTGTCATGCTCTGGAATTCCGGCGAGGGCACGGGCCGGGTCGAAGGTGCGCGGTTGCTGCGCGCGGCCGCCGAACAGGGCGGACTGACGGGGGCGATCGATCTGCTGCTCTCCGATCAAGCACTGTTCGACTCCTCCGCGATCACGTCCGATGCTCTGCGTCCGATCCTCGAAGCGGCCTATCTGCAGAATCCGTCGCGTTTTGCCGCGCAACTGGCTGCCCGGGGCATCGACACCAAGGCGCTCAGCAGCGCGGCAACGGCGCTGCGCGAGGCCGCGCGCAAAGGTGACACGCGCGCCTTCTCACGGGCCCACACTGCGGTCGGTGCGCCCCGGGCGCCGGTGATCGAAAGCCTGCTCGCCGTGACGCTGGAAGGCGACGCAAAGCTGCGCCCGACCCCGCGTGCTGCCGAGCGGCAACTGATCGCCGCACTGATCTCCGGGCTCGCCGGAGTGACCAATGGGCGCGTGGCGCTCGCCATGATCGCCGAGCGAGGCCAGGCCGACGTGCCCGGCCACCTGCCCGAGGCAACGCTCTGGTTGGTTCTGGCGCTCTCGGATGCCGCGCAGGGGCATCCGCAGCGGGAGGGGATCGAGGCTCTGCTGCGGACCTGGGCGGCCCGGCTGCCACCCGAAGAGGCAGGACAGGTGGCGCGAATCGCCGACGAGTTCGGCGTGCGCTGAAACCAGGAGCGGTTCGGTTTCGAACAATACGAACCAGCCCCGTCCCTCAGGTCTCCAGTCGACTGATCACCACGCTCACCTCGGGCTTGCGGCCTATCGTCTCGAGTGCCGCCTGCTTTGCCACGCGCGCCACCTCGCGCTCGAGCTTCTCGTCGGATGCCACGAGGCGCCGGTCGGCGCGGCCCAGTACCTCTGCCACTGCGTCCTCCACAGCCTCGACGAGCGGCGCGCCCGAAGCACTCGCCGTGGGCAGGCCGAGCGCAACCACCCAGGGCTCCTCGATCGGCGTGTCGTCCTCGTCGATGATCACGCTGATCGCCAGATGGCCGTTGAGCGCCAGACGGATGCGGTCGCGCACGATGCCGTCGAGCGCGCCGATCAGCACCGAGCCGTCTCTGTAGATGCGCCCGGTCTCGACATGCTCCACAACCTGCGGACTCGCGCCCGAGAGATCTACCATGCTGCCGTTGGGCGCCACCACGGCGGGGATGCCGCCCGCCTCGGCCAGCCGCGCATGCTCGCGCAGGTGGCGGTGCTCGCCGTGCATCGGCACGATCATGCGGGGCTTGACCAGTGCATGCACCGCCAGGAGGTCAGGCCGGTTGGCGTGGCCCGAGACATGGTAGCGGTCGTCCTCGGCCACCACATCGACGCCCATCTCGGAATAGGCGTTCATCACCCGGATGACACCGCGCTCGTTGCCCGGGATGATCTTCGAGGAAAACACGAAGAGATCGCCCGCCTTCAACTCGAGACCCAGGAAGCGGCCCTGCGAGAGCTGTGCCGAGGCCGCCCGCCGCTCGCCCTGGCTGCCGGTGACGATGAGCATCAGCTTCTCGCGCGGGATATCGCGCGCCGCCTCGGGCGCGAGCGTGTCGGGAAATCCCGAGAGCACGCCCGCCTCCTCGGCGGTGCGCACCATCTTCTGCATCGCACGGCCCATCAGAACGATCGAGCGGCCCGCGTCTCGCCCCGCCTCCGCCAGCGTCTTCAGCCGCGCCACGTTCGACGCGAAGGTAGTGGCCGCCACCATGCCCTTCGCGCCCGCTATCAGTTCGGCGAGCGGCGCGCGCAGGCTGGCCTCCGACCGCCCCGGATGCTCCGAGAAGACATTGGTCGAGTCGCAGACGAGCGCCTGCACGCCGCCTGCCGCCGCCTGCCCCCAGAGCCCCGGGTCCCAGGCCTCGCCCACCAGTGGCGTCGGGTCGAGCTTCAAGTCGCCGGTATGGATCACCTTGCCCGCCGGGCTTTCGATCAGGAGCGCCGAGGATTCGGGAATGGA
>PHEG01000423.1 GCA_002842835.1 Alphaproteobacteria bacterium HGW-Alphaproteobacteria-2
TGCAGCTTCAGCCGCTCGGGCGACTGGCCGGTATAACCGATCGTCCACATGCCGCGGTTGAACTCGCGCGTGATGTCCTCGATCAGCGGCTCGTCGCCGTTGATCTGGATGTTGCGGAACATCCGGTCGGTGAAGCCGAACTTGTCGGCGAAGAGCTTCATGATCGTGTGGTCGGGCTTCGACTCGAAGAGCGGCTCGAACACTTTCTCGCGCCACTGCAGCGAGCGGTTGGACGCAGTGACCGAGCCATAGGTTTCAAACTGCGTCGTCGCCGGCAGCAGATAGGCCCCATCCTTGCGGTCATGCAGCACGGCCGAAACAGTCGGGAACGGGTCCACCACGACCAGCAGGTCGAGCTTCTCCATCGCCGTCTTCATCTCCACGAGGCGCGTCTGGCTGTTGGGTGCATGCCCCCAGAGCACCATGGCGCGCAGGTTGTCGGGCTGGTCGATGTTGGCCTTGTCCTCGAGAACGCCGTCGATCCAGCGGCTGACCGGGATGCCGGTCTCGTTCATCATCAGCCGGTCGGCGCCGTCCTTGCCCGCGCCCGGCATCACCGCGAAGCGGCCTTTCAGCCAGTCGAGGTCTTCCTCCCAGACCGCGGCCCAGTGCACCCATGACCCGGGCGCCAGGCCATAGTAGCCCGGCAACGTGTCGGCCAGAACGCCGAGGTCGGTCGCGCCCTGCACGTTGTCATGGCCGCGGAAGATGTTAGCCCCGCCGCCCGAGACTCCCACGTTGCCAAGCGCGAGCTGCAGAACGCAGTAGGCGCGGGTGTTGTTGTTGCCGTTGGTGTGCTGGGTGCCGCCCATGCACCACACGAGGGTGCCGGGCTTGTTGTTGACCAGCGTGCGCGCCACCCGCTCGAGCTGGCTGCCGGGCACGCCAGACACACGCTCGGTCTCCTCGGGCGTCCATTTCTTCACCTCGTCGCGGATCTGGTCCATCCCCCAGACGCGCGTGCGGATGAACTCCTTGTCCTCCCAGCCGTTCTCGAAGATGTGCCAGAGGATCCCCCAGACCAGCGCCACGTCGCTGCCCGGGCGGAAGCGCACATATTCGGTGGCATGTGCCGCCGTGCGGGTGAAGCGCGGATCGCAGACGATCAGCTTGGCGTCGTTCTGCTCCTTCGCGCGCAGGATGTGCTGCATCGCCACCGGATGCGCCTCGGCCGCGTTCGAACCGATGAAGAGCATCGCCTTGCTCTTCTGCATGTCGTTGTAGGAGTTGGTCATGGCGCCGTAGCCCCATGTGTTCGCAACCCCGGCCACGGTGGTCGAGTGGCAGATGCGCGCTTGGTGATCGACGTTGTTCGTGCCCCAGTAGGCGGCGAACTTGCGGAACAGGTAGGACTGTTCGTTGTTGTGCTTGGCCGAGCCGAGCCAGTAGACGCTGTCAGGCCCGCTCGCTTCGCGGATCTCCAGCATCTTGTCGCCGATCTCGTTGATCGCCTGCTCCCAGCTCACACGGGTCCACTCGCCGTTGACCAGCTTCATCGGGTATTTCAACCGCCGCTCGCCATGCGCGTGCTCACGTACCGCCGCGCCCTTGGCGCAATGCGCCCCGAGGTTGAAGGGGCTGTCCCAGCCGGGCTCCTGCCCGACCCAGACGCCGTTGACCACCTCGGCCTCGACCGTGCAGCCGACCGAGCAATGGGTGCAGACCGACTTGCGGATCTCGACATTGGCGGCCGCCGCCTGCGCCGCGGCGGGCTTCAC
>PHEG01000022.1 GCA_002842835.1 Alphaproteobacteria bacterium HGW-Alphaproteobacteria-2
CCTTTATGGAATCGGCACCGTATGCCTGCTCGGCGGTCTGTGCTTCGGCCATGTCGGAAAAGCCCCGCGAAATGATGCTGCAATCTATCCGGTGACGGGGGGATTGTCACGCGGCGGGAGAGCAATTTTTTCTTTGTTCGTCAACAGCTAACCAATTTCCTTGCCGACCGAGGCAGGCATCGGGAGAAGAAGTGGCACCTAGCCTATCAGCACTGCCCGTGCGCCGGGCGGCATGAGGCCCGAGAGCGGCGGCGTCGCGCAGTCCAGCCCGCCGGTATAGGTACCAAAGGTCGGCAGGATCGGCAGGATGCCCGCCAGCGTCTTGCCGCCGCCGGTCGGCGCCACCACCAAGATCGCGCTCGCCCCGCACGTTCCAGCAGCGTCCGCTGATGCTGATTCAGCGCCCAGCCGCGGCGCGCAAACCAGCAGGCGAAGGGCTCGGGCAGGCCCGGTCATGCCGCCAGTCTAGCGGCCCGCGCCAGCGCCCCTTAATGCGCGATGGTCTCCTGCTTGACGAAGAGGTTGGCCCAGGCCCGGTCGATCAGATCGGGGGTCATGCGGTAGGGAAGGAATTTTCCGCGGATCAGATGCACCAGCGCATCCTCGTCGAGTGCGAGGTTCTTCTTCTTCGCCACCATGGCGAAGACCTTCAGGAAATCCGCCTGGTTCGGCCCGTCGATCTTGATCTTGAAGAAGATCCGCCTGAGCGCCGCGCCATCAAACATCTCGTTGGGGTGGAAGTTGGTCGAGAAGATCACCAGCGTGTCGAAGGGCACCTCGAACTTCTCGCCCGACTGCAGCGCGAGGATGTCGTAGCCTGCCTCCATCGGCACGATCCAGCGGTTGATGATGGATTGCGGCGGCTCCACCTGGCGCCCGAGGTCGTCGACGATGAACACGCCGCCGGTTGCCTTTAGTTGCAGCGAGGCCTGATAGGTGCGCGAGACGACGTTGTATTTCAGGTCGAGCATGTCGAGCGTCAGCTCGCCGCCAGTCATCACGCTGGGCCGCTGGCAAAGGATGTAGCGCTGATCGAAACGGTTGTCCGTGCGGCGCAGCGCGCGCGGGTCGTCCTTGGGCAGGGCGACGGCGTTGTGCACGATCGGGTCAAAGACGGTGATCACCTGGCCCGCGTATTCGATGGCGCGCGGCACATAGATCTGATCGCCCAGCGCGTCGCGGATACCGTTCGAGATGGCCGATTTGCCGTTGCCCGGCGGGCCGTAGAGCAGGATCGACCGCCCCGAGGCGACCGCCGGGCCGAGTTCGGCGAGGAGGCCCTCTGGCAGGATCAGATGACCCATGGAGCCACGCAGCATCTCGGGCGTGATGCGCATGTTGCGCACAGACTGGCGGCGTGTCTGCTCGTAATAGGTGGCCATCGGCACCGGCATGGCACCGTAGTATTCCGACTGCGTCAGCGCATCGAGCGCGCGCGCACGCCCGGCCTCGGAAAGCTGATAGGTCATCTCCTGGCCCGAAGCGGCGTGCAGGTTGCCCATCGCCTCGATCAGCTTCTGGGTCCGCGCCATGTCCACCAGCTCCTGCGCCACCGGGAGCGGCAACGCGGTGGCACGGGCGATGGCGCTGACCGTGTCGAGATTCATGCGAAAGACCGTCTTGAGCAGGATGTCGCGCATCATGACCGGGTTGAGCCCGGTGTCGGCCATGCTTCGCGGTGCCGCGGGGGCCATCACGTCGCCGGTATGGATGTTCATGAGCGCCTCTCATTGCCTGCCTTGCGCGGGCGCAGCCTCGTCGCTCAGTGTGGCGAAATGATGGAAGAGATCGGGCGCGCGCTCAGCCGAGCGCCGGGGCATCACGCAAAAGCGCGATCAGGAGATAGCCCACCAGGGCGCCCGCAAGCGCAAGGCCCATGGGAAAGTCGCGCCGCCGCGACCACGACTCCCAGTCCGGCGCGAGGTTGCGCAGTGCCGGGATGCTGCGCGCCGTGCGGTGGCCGATGAAGGCACCGACCATCATCGCCGCGAAGAGGTAGAGAAAAAGCAGCCCGTCGCCGCGCGCGACATAGGGCGCCATCGCGGCCGCAAACTTGGCGTCGCCCGCGCCCACGAGGCGCAGGCTGCTGGCCACGAAGCCGACCGCCAGCACCACCGGCAAATGCACGAGCTGCGCCAGATAGCCTTTCCAGGGCAGCGCCAGGAGACCGATCACCAGGAAGCCCGCCGCCAGCAGCAGCACCGATCCGTTGGGGATGCGCATCGAGCGCATGTCGCTCCATGCAACATAGAAGGAGATCGGCACCGCGGCGAGCAGCAGCCAGATCGCGGCATCGGCGGTCAGGACCGGCACCGGCCCGTCAGCCTTCCAATGCGGCGAGGCTGCGCGCGGCGGCCTCGAAATGCTGCGGATGCGTCTCCACCGCCTCGCGCAGCAGGACCCGCCCGGTCTGCACGTCACCCTGCTTGATCGCGCCCAGTGCAAGCGTGTGCAGCAGTTGCGCCCTCTCTGCCTGCGTCATCTCGATCACCGGCAGCGTGTAGTTGCGCTGCCCGGCGCGGGCGATGGCGAGATTGTTCTTCGCGGTGAACATCGCGGGGTCGTGCTTGAGCGCCTCGAGGAAAAGCTTCTCTGCGCCACTGTAGTCCTCTCGCATGAGCTTGGAGTAGCCCCAGTTGTTGAGCACGCCGCTCGGCCGCGTCGTCAGTTCCACGGCGGTGCCATAGAAGCTGTCGGCACGCCGCCAGTCCTGCCGGGCATCGGCCACCATGGCCTCCAGGCGGTAGCGATCGTAGGTCTCGTAGGTGGGCGGGATGCGGTCGAGTTCGGCGCGCGCCTCCTCCCAAGTGCCGGTGCGCACCAGCGCATCGGCGAGGCCCAGCCTGTCGTCGTCGGTGGCCTCGCTCGAGGCCACGATCTCGCGCCACACGGGAAGCGATGCCTCGGCACGCCGCGCCCGCACAAGCGAGCGGGCAAGCCCGCGCTTGAGGTCGAGCCTGTCGGGCTGCTGCGCGAGCACCCGTTCGAAGTGGTTCACCGCGTCTTCGGGGTCGGCGACCGTGAGCATCAGCTCGTTGAGGTTGCTCTGGTCGATCAGGTTGGTGCCGTCGAGTGCGCGGTTAACATCCGCTTCGGAATTCTTCTCGCAGGCTGCAAGCAACGCAAGGCCGCAAACGGCCAGACTCCAGACTCCTGTCCTCAGCATGGTGCGGGGTCCTCTACCGCTCTGTCCTCTGGCCCAGGGTCGGGAGCAGGACATAAGCCCCACCACCTCGCCGCACGAGCTCGAATTCTTGCTCTTCGACGGCATCATACGATGGATTTTCTGATTTTGCGAGGGCCAGCCTCAAATTCTCGCGCATTTCCTCGGAATCGCCGTTCACCAGTGCGAAGGCGCGCCGGAAGGCGAGGCTCGCCTCGGCGTAGTCGCCCTGCTCTACGAGCACGACACCGAGGTTGTTCCAGGCTGCGGCATAATCCGGGTCCTGCGCCACGGCGGCGCGCAGCCAGCGCTCGGCCTGGTCGATGCGCCCGAGCCGCAGGTTGGCTGAACCGATGGCGCTCTGAGCGTCGGCGGTCACGCCGCCCCTCACCAGCGCGCGCTGATAGCTGGCGAGCGCACCCTCGTAATCCCCCCGCGCCATCAGCGCATGGCCATCGTCGAGCAAGTCGAGTTGCGGCGGCGGCGCTGCGGGCGGCACGATCTGGCAGGCGGAGGCAAGGAAGGCGCCAATCAGCGCAAAGAACCAACCTCGCATCCTGCCCCCCGGGCCACTTCGCTAATTCCGACCGCCCAGCAGAGTCATGATGTCGAACACGGAGGGTCCGATCAGGATGATAAGCAGCGGCGGCACGGTGAACATCATCGTGCCAAGCGTCAGCTTGGTTGGCAAGACGTTGGCCTTTTCCTCGGCGCGCATCACGCGCTTGTCGCGCATCTCCGAGGCATAGACGCGCAGCGCCTCCGAGATCGAGGTACCGAAGGTCTGCGACTGGATCATCACCGTGGTGAAGGACGAGATGTCGGGGACGCCCGCACGCTCGGCGAAGTCGCGCAACACCTGCACCTTGTCCTTGCCCGCCTTGATCTCGTTGCCGACGATCTCGAACTCCTCGCCCAGTGCGGGGAAACCCGTGGAGATCTCGTTGGCAACGCGCTGGATGGCCTGATCCATCGACTGACCGGCTTCGACACAGACGAGAAGAAGGTCGAGCGCATCGGGAAAGCCGTTGGTGATCTCGGTGTTGCGCCCCTGGCGGCGCCGCTCGACCCAGTATTTGGGCAGGTAATAGCCAATGCCGGCGGGAAGGACGATGGCCAGCATCAGCTTCGTCACGTTCAGCCCGTCGCCGGAGGTCAGCAGCGCGTAGAGAACACCGAGGATGAGAAAGCCGATCGCCATTGCGAACTGTGCGAAGTGGAAATTGCGCACCGCATCGCGCGAGCGATAGCCTGCCTGCATCATCTTGAGCCGCATTTCCGAGAACTTTTCCTCGTCCTGCGGTTCCAGGAAGTCTGCGAAGCGACCGAGTTTCTCGTTCGAGCCGCCATGTCGCAGCGCCGCGCGCTTGGCGGGCTTGCCTGCCGCCTGCCGCCCGCTCGCGGCGGCGCCTCCACGCGGCGCCTCCTCGCGCAGCCTGTCGAGCGGGTCTGGCGCTCGGCGGAGCATCAGGGGCAGCGCCATGGCCACCAGCAGGACGCCCAGCAGGCCCGCGGCGAAGAGCGGCCCCATCGGGCCCAGGCTCTCGGTGAGAAAATCGGTCAGGCCGCTCATCGGTTTCCCTCAGACTTTGATGTTAACCATCGCCTTCATGTACAGAATGTTGACGACCAGAAAGACGCCCACCACGATGGCCGCCGGGATGAAATAGGCTGTCTCCTTCACGTCGTCGTAGTAGTTCGGCTCGATCACGTTGATCGCGACCAGCGCCCCGATCGGGAAGATCGACAGGAACCAGCCCGACCATTTCGCCTCGGCGGTGATCGCCTTCACGCGGCGGAAGAGCTTGAAGCGCGAGCGGATGACCTTCGCGAGCCCGTCAAGGATCTCGGCCAGGTTGCCACCGGACTGCTGCTGGATGGTGATCGCGACGGCGAGGAAGCGTACGTCCTGCATGTCCACCCGCTCGGCCAGTTCCTTGAGCGACTCGGTGATGTCGCCGCCATAGGCCGCGTCGTCGGCGATGAGGCCGAACTCGCTGCCCACCGGATCCGGGACTTCCTTGGCCACGATGTTGATCGCGCTGGAGAACGGATGGCCGACACGCAGGCTGCGCACCATCAGTTCCACGGCATCCGGCAACTGCTCCTCGAAGAGAGCCATGCGCTTTTTTGCCTTGTTGTTGACCCAGGTGTAGACGGCGCCCACGCCGATCACCGCCGCCAGGCCGATGCGCATCGGCAGCGAGGCGCCGGTGGTCAGCGAGAGCACCACGAAGGCCAGGACCGCCAGCATCACCATGAGTATCATCAGCGCCTTGGGGCTGAAGGCGATGTTCGCCTTCTGCGCCTTCGCCGCGATGATCGAGTAGAGCGGGATCGAAAGCGCCGCGTTGTACTGGCCGATCTCCTTGCGCAATTGCTCCATCACCTGCTCGCGCGTGCCGCCCTTCTCGAGCAGGGCGAGGCGGCGGTTGACGGTGCGGTTCAGGCTGATCGACTTGCCGAAGGCGACGAGATAGATGCCCTCGACGATGACGAGCACCGCAACGAAGATCAAGGCGTAGATGATGGGCTCGATGCCGATCTGCATGACTTACCTCGCGGCGGGTGTGGGTTCGTAGATCTCGGCGGGCAGGTCGTAGCCCCACTGCTTGAAGCGGTCCGAGTAGTGCGAGCGGATGCCCATCGCAGTAAAGCGGCCGATGATCCGTCCGTCGGGGCCGATGCCATCGCGCTGGAAGCGGAAGATCTCCTGCATGGTGATCACATCGCCCTCCATGCCGGTGACCTCGGTGATCGAAGTCATCCGGCGCGAACCGTCCTGCAGGCGGCTGGCCTGCACGATGAGGTTGACGGCCGAGGCGATCTGCTGGCGCACCGCCTTGATCGGCATCTCGATGCCGGCCATGGCGATCATGTTCTCGAGCCGGCTGACCGCATCGCGCGCCGAGTTGGCGTGGATCGTTGTCATCGAGCCGTCATGGCCGGTGTTCATCGCCTGCAGCATGTCGATGACCTCTTCGCCGCGGGTTTCGCCCACGATGATGCGGTCGGGGCGCATGCGCAGCGCGTTCTTCAGACAGTCGCGCTGGGTGACGGCACCCTTGCCCTCGACGTTGGGCGGGCGGCTTTCCATGCGCCCGACATGGATCTGCTGGAGTTGCAGTTCCGCCGTGTCCTCGATGGTGATGATCCGCTCGGCATTGTCGATGAAGGAGGAGAGCGCGTTCAGCGTGGTCGTCTTGCCCGAGCCGGTCCCGCCCGAGACGATGATGTTCAACCGACAGGCCACCGCGGCCTGAAGGTAGGCGGCCATCTCCTCGGTGTAGGCGCCGAAGCGCACGAGGTCGTCCACCCCGAGCTTGTCCTTCTTGAACTTGCGGATCGAGACCAGGCTGCCATCGACGGCGACAGGCGGCACCATGGCGTTGAAGCGCGAGCCGTCGGCGAGGCGCGCGTCGACATAGGGGTTGGATTCGTCCACGCGCCGACCCACGGCCGACACGATCTTGTCGATGATCCGCAGCAGGTGGCGCTCGTCACGGAACTTCACGTCGGTCAGTTGCAGTTTTCCCGCGCGCTCGATGAAGATCTGCTTGGGGCCGTTCACGAGGATGTCGTTGACCGTGTCGTCCTTGAGCAGCGGCTCGAGGGGGCCAAGGCCGCGCACCTCGTCGTAGAGTTCCTGATGCAGGGTTGCGCGCTCGTCCTTGTTGAGCACAACGCCCATCTGTTGCAGATGCTCGGCGCTGATCGCGGCAATCTCGGCGCGCAACTCGTTCTCGGGCGCCTCGTCGAGCGCGCCGAGATTCAGCGTGTCGAGCAGCACCCTGTGCATCTCGGTGCGGATTTCGGACAGCTTCTCGCGGCGCTTCACGTCCTTGTCGGCGGCGACCGGCTGGGCCGCCTGCGCGGGCTTGCGGAACTGTAGTGTCGCGGCATTGGGCGCGGCGGCAGGCGGCGGCGCGACCAGGGACGGAGCCGCGCCGGGCGGCGCGCCGACCGTGCGGGCGGCGGGCCGCGCTTGCTGAGCCTCTGGGGTCTTGCGATAACGGCTGAACATCGGTTCTCTCCGGGCGTCAGGCGGCACTTACCTTCGCGGCGTTGATCTCGTGAAGCGAACGGGCCAGCTTCTCGATGTCGCGGCGCAGCGGGTTCTTGCGCGCGAACACTGCCAATGGCTGGCCATGGTCGTTGGCCTGGGTAACCTGCCGCCCGCCATCGGCGAGCAGCAGGTCGAGATCGATGTCGAGGCTCTCGGCCATGCGCTTGATGCGCCCGCGCGCCGAGAGATCGGTGAACTTGGGCGCGCGGTTGAGCGCATAGCGCACCTTCTCGAAAGGCAGATCTTCGGCCTTCAGCGTGCGGATGAAGCGCAGCGCATTCTGCGCCGAGCGCATCTCGAGCTCGACCATCGCGAAGTAGACGTGCGCGGCGTGCAGCACGGTCTCGGTCCACTGGACAAGAGCCTTGGGCATGTCGATCACGACAAAATCAAAGTTCTTGCGCGCCTGTTCGATCAGCGCGGTCACGTCCTGTGCCGAAAGGAAGTCGTGCGGCATCGAGTCTGCCGGGGCTGTCAGCACCGGAAGCTTCTCCCCATGCACGACCATGGCGTAGGCAAGCGCGTCGCCGTCGATCGCGGCGATGTTGGAAAACAGGTCGAAGACAGCCTCGCGCCGCGGCAAGTCGAGGAAGGTCGAGATCGACCCGAATTGCAGGTCCAGATCGAGGATGCAGACGCGGGGAGGTTCCTTCTTGTCGATCGACGCAAGCTCCCAGGCGAGGTTGACCGCCAGCGTGCTGGCCCCGGTCCCGCCAGCCAGCCCATGCACCGCAAGCACCGCGCCGTTGCGGTCCTCGCTGCGGTCGCGTGCCGGGATGCCGTGGTTCTGGAGCACGAGCACCGGCGCCGCGGGAGCGCGAGTCTGGCGCTCGATCGCGTCGCGCAGAGCGCCCTCGGGAAGCGGATAGGGCACGAAATCGTCCGCGCCGTTGCGCATGAGCTGGTGCAGCGCCATGGGGCTCACATCGTCGGCGATCAGGATCACCTTGATCTGCCGCGCCTTGGCGGCCTCGATGACGCGGCCAACCTTGGCCAGATCGTCCTCGTCGGCGCCGTCCATGGCGACCGCGATAAACTTCAGGTTCTCCGCCTCGGGCTCGGCGAGGAAGCCGAGGCTGTCCTCGAACCCGAGGTCGCCCCATTTCTCGCCCAGTTCGGCTTCCATGTCCTCGATCAGAAGATCGAAATTCTGGATATCGCGCGCGATCGTGCAGGCCTCGATCGGGGCCGGTTCGGGTCGCACCGCAGTTTTGCTGGCCATGCCTTTTGCCTCTCTCATTCGACGCCGCCCCTGCGATTGCCACGCTGATGCGGCAAGCGGTCCGGTTGTCTTCGCTCCGGACGACTCGTGCCGCCCGGTGTCTTCTAGCCTGCGAAGCTGGCGGCAAATGGTGGCGCAAATGCGACCGAAAAAACGATAATATTGTGGAGCCGGGTTTGTTTCCGGCTCGGCATCACAACGCAGGGTAGTGACGCCTGCCACGCCCGCTTGTCTGGCCCGGGGCGATCGCATAGACGGGCGCAAAGGCCCCGAGACGTGGCCAGAGACGAGGGATGCCATGCGCCTGACCCGCTATTTCCTGCCCGTGCTGAAGGAAACCCCTGCCGAGGCGCAGATCGCCAGCCATCGGCTGATGCTGCGGGCGGGGATGATCAAGCAGGCGAGCGCGGGCATCTACTCATGGCTGCCGCTCGGCTTTCGGGTGCTGCGCAACATCGAGCGCATCGTGCATGAGGAGCAGATGCGCGCGGGCCATATCCCGATGCTGATGCCGACATGCTGCGCATCCGCGATCGGCACGAGCGCGACATGCTCTACGGCCCGACCAACGAGGAGCTGATCACCGATATCTTCCGGTCCCATGTCGGCAGCTACCGCGACCTGCCGCTGACGCTCTACCACGTCCAGTGGAAGTTCCGCGACGAGGTGCGTCCGCGTTTCGGCGTGATGCGCGGGCGCGAGTTCCTGATGAAGGACGGCTACAATTTCGACCTGACCAAGGAGGCGGCGCTGCACGCCTACAACCGCCACCTGGTCAGCTACCTGCGCACATACGAGCGGATGGGCCTGCAGGCGATCCCGATGCGCGCCGACAGCGGCCCCATCGGCGGCGATGACACGCATGAATTCCTGGTGCTGGCCGAGACGGGCGAGTCGGAGGTGTTCTACGACAGCGCGATCACCGACCTGCGCTTCGGCGACCGCGAGATCGACTACGACAGCGTGGAACAATGCCGGGCGGTTCTGGAAGAATTCACCTCGCGCTATGCGCGCACCGACGAGACGCATGACGAGGCACTCTTCAACCAGATCCCGGAGGAGCGGCGGCGGCGGGCACGCGGCATCGAGGTGGGGCAGATCTTCTATTTCGGCACCAAGTATTCCGAGCCCATGGGCGCGACCGTGACCACCGAGACGGGCGAGCGGGTGCCGGTGCACATGGGCAGCCACGGCATCGGGGTCAGCCGCCTCGTCGGCGCGATCATCGAGGCGAGCCATGACGAGAAGGGTATCATCTGGCCCGAGGGGGTGACGCCCTTCCATGTCGGCATCGTCAACCTGCGGCAGGGCGATGGCGCAGCGGATGCCGCCTGCGAGCGGCTTTATGCGGCTCTGACCGCCCGGGGGCTTGCCCCGCTCTACGACGACCGCGACGAACGGGCTGGCGCGAAATTCGCCACGATGGACCTGATCGGCCTGCCCTGGCGCATCACCGTGGGGCCGCGCGGGCTGGCCAACGGCGTGGTGGAACTGACCTGCCGACGCACGGGCGCGAACGAGGAACTGGCCCCTGAGGACGCGGTGGCGAAGGTGGCGGAGATCTACGCTCCGCACCACGCGTCGATGCGCGAGCCGATGGCGGGGAGGAGTTTCCACACCTGGCTTTGAGAGGCACGAGACCGTCGGGCACCGAAAGTGCGCCAGCTCAGTGGCAGTGGACGGAGCCTGCCTTGTTGTCCATATGGCAGCACTGGCCGGGTGGAGAACTCTTGCGGCAACCGCCGCCGTGGCTGGCTGGTGCAGACAGCATTTCCGTTCCCGCCATGACCGCGATGGCTGCAATACCTTGCATTGGCAGCACG
>PHEG01000424.1 GCA_002842835.1 Alphaproteobacteria bacterium HGW-Alphaproteobacteria-2
TCGCGATGGGGGCGCATGCCTGTTACATCTACATCCGCGGTGAATACATCCGCGAGCGCGAGGCACTGCAGGCGGCGATCGACGAGGCCTATGACGCGGGGCTGGTCGGGCGTAACGCCTGCGGCTCGGGCTGGGATTTCGACCTCTACCTGACCCACGGTGCGGGCGCCTATATCTGCGGCGAGGAGACGGCGCTGCTCGAATCCCTCGAGGGCAAGAAGGGCATGCCGCGCATGAAACCCCCATTCCCGGCGGGGGCTGGGCTCTACGGCTGCCCGACCACGGTGAACAACGTCGAGAGCATCGCCGTTGTGCCCACCATTCTGCGCCGCGGTGCGGGCTGGTTCGCCGGTCTCGGGCGCGAGAACAACACCGGCACCAAGATCTTCGCCATCTCCGGCCATGTGAACCGGCCCTGCGTGGTGGAAGAGGAAATGGCGATCCCGCTGCGCGAGTTGATCGACCGCCATTGCGGCGGCGTGCGCGGCGGCTGGCAGAACCTCAAGGCAGTGATCCCCGGCGGCTCGTCTGTGCCCTGCCTGCCCGCGCCCTTGTGCGACGAGGCGGTGATGGAGTTCGACTGGCTGCAGAAGCAGAAATCGGGGCTGGGCACGGCGGCGGTGATCGTGATGGACCAGTCCACCGATGTCATCAAGGCGATCTGGCGATTGTCGAAATTCTACAAGCACGAAAGCTGCGGGCAATGCACGCCCTGCCGCGAAGGCACCGGCTGGATGATGCGGGTGATGGACCGGCTGGTGAAGGGCGAGGCCGAGATCGAGGAGATCGACATGCTGTTTGATGTCTCCAAGCAGGTCGAGGGGCACACGATCTGCGCGCTGGGCGATGCGGCGGCCTGGCCGATCCAGGGCCTGATCCGGCATTTCCGCGACGAGATCGAGGACCGTATCCGGGCATGCAAGACGGGGCGCATGAGCGCCGTGGCGGCGGAGTGAGAGGGCGCATGGGGGCAAGGCTTCTCGGCCTGGTTCTGGTCGGAACGCTGCTCGCTGGCTGCGGCACGCTCGGTCGCGTGACCGAACGGGCGGGCAGCGTGGTAAGCCGCGGCTCCTCGGTCGATCTCGACGCCAGCGGGCCGGAGCGGCGGCGCATGCGCATCTCCGTGCCGTCGAGCATCGGCGATGCCGCGGCGGTCCGCGAGGCGGCGGTGAGCGAGGCCAACAAGTATTGCATCAACCGTTTCGGGTCGTCCGAAAAGGTCTGGGCGGTGGACGAGGAAACCGGCGACTGGGCCAGGCCTGCGAGCAGGCGGGCATCGAGATCCCGCGCTTCTGCTATCACGAGCGGCTCAGTATCGCCGGCAACTGCCGCATGTGCCTCGTCGAGGTGCAACCGGGGCCACCGAAGCCTGCGGCAAGCTGCGCCATGCAGGTGAAGGACATGCGCCCCTTCCCCGACGGCACACCGCCCAAGGTATTCACGAAAAGTCCGATGGTGAAGAAGGCGCGCGAAGGGGTGATGGAGTTCCTGCTCATCAACCACCCGCTCGACTGCCCGATCTGCGACCAGGGCGGCGAGTGCGACCTGCAGGACCAGGCGATGGCCTATGGCGTCGATTTCAGCCGCTTCCGTGAGCCCAAGCGCGCGAGCGAGGATCTGAACCTCGGCCCCCTCGTCGAGACGCACATGACGCGCTGCATCTCGTGCACGCGCTGCGTGCGCTTCACCTCCGAGGTGGCGGGCGTGGCGGTGATGGGCCAGACCGGGCGCGGCGAGGATGCCGAGATCACCACCTATCTGGGCGCGCTCATCGAGAGCGAGATGCAGGGCAACATTGTCGATCTCTGCCCGGTGGGGGCGCTGACGAACAAGCCCTATGCCTTCACCGCACGGCCCTGGGAACTGCGCAAGACCGAGACCGTGGACGTCATGGATGCTCTTGGCTCGAACATCCGGGTGGATGTGAAGGGGCGCGAGGTGATGCGCATCCTGCCGCGCAACCATGACGGCGTGAACGAGGAATGGATTTCCGACAAGACCCGCTATGTCTGGGACGGGCTGCGCCGTCAGCGGCTCGACAGGCCCTATCTGCGGGTGGACGGCAGGCTGAAGCCCGTCTCCTGGGCCGAGGCGCTGGCTGCTGCCGCGGCGGCGCTGAAGGGGCGCAGGGTTGCGGCGCTGGCGGGCGATCTCGCGCCGGTGGAGGCGATCTTCGCGCTCAGGGAACTGGTGGCGGGGCACGGCGGGCGCACCGAGTGTCGGCTCGACGGGGCGGCGCTGCCCGCGGGCGACCGGGCGGGCTATGTCGGCACGGCGCGCATCGAGGATATCGACACTGCCGAGCGCATCCTGCTCGTCGGGACCAACCCGCGCATCGAGGCGCCGGTGCTGAACGCGCGCATCCGCAAGGCGTGGCTTGCCGGGGCCGAGGTGACGCTGGTAGGGCCGCAGGCCGACCTGACCTACGATGTCCACCACGCAGGCCCCGGGCGGGTGGCGCTGGCCGATCTGATGGCAAAGGGCTGGGAAAAGGGTATCGCCGACCGCCGCAGCCTGGTGATCGTCGGGCATGGGGCGCTGAGGGATGCGGACGGCGCGGCCGTGCTGGCCACCGCGCGCAAGCTGGCGGACGAGACGCAGAGCGGCCTTCTGTTGCTGCACACTGTCGCGGCGCGGGTGGGGGCCATGGACGTGGGCTTCACCACCGAGGGCGGGCTTACTGCGGCGCTCGACGGTGCCGAGACCGTCTATGCGCTGGGCGTGGACGAGATCGACATCCCCGCGGGGCCCTTCGTAATCTATCAGGGCAGCCACGGCGACCGCGGCGCGCACCGCGCCGACGTGATCCTGCCCGCCGCCGCCTGGACCGAGGAGAACGGGCTTTTCGTCAATACCCTGCCCTTCGACAGCCTGGCGCAGCTTCGCCGACGGCTGGTGGCCGAGGTGCCGCATCTGGCGCGCATCGACGAGGTGCCCGAGAATGCGGGCGCGGCGCCTGCGGCGGGCAAACTCGGGGCGGGCGATTTTGCCCCCGCGATCCGCGATTTCTGGCTGACGAACCCGATCGCACGCGCCTCGCCGCTGATGGGCGAGATGGCATCGCTCTGGGCCGCGCGCGGGTTAAAGGTGGCCGCCGAATGATCCATGCGCGCGCCCTCCCACCTGCCGCACTGCTCGCCCTTTCGGGCGGGTTGGCGGCCTGTGCCGAGCCTGGGGGGGCCGCGCCCGCGGGCGCGGCGGTGCCCGAGTATCTCGGCATCGAGACGCGGCTGCTCGACAGCGACCTGGTGCAGTTTCACCTTGCGCTGCGCGGTGGCGGGCGCGCCGAGATCGACGATTATGCCCGCTGCGCGGCGGCGCAATACGCGCTGATCCGCGGCATGGGCTTCGCGCGGCATATCCGCACCACCGCCTCTGCCGAGGCTGGAACATGGCGCGGCGATGCTGTTTACACCATCTCGGCG
>PHEG01000425.1:0-1710 GCA_002842835.1 Alphaproteobacteria bacterium HGW-Alphaproteobacteria-2
GTCGATGGCCAGAAGCCGCGCCGCCGTGCCGCTGAAATCGGGGCTGCGCCGGGCAAGCGCCGCGTCGAAGGCGTCCGGGGTGTCGCGGATCAGGCGGATGTCGTGCATCTGGGGTCTCGGAAGGGTTGCCTCGCCTGCCTCTTAGCCCAAGTCCCGGCCCGCGTGAACCGGCAAAGCCGCTTCATCCCGTGGCGCGGCTCCGCCGACCCTGCTAGGCTGGCGACATGGCACGCGAACGGCGGCACAAGGTGGCGGACTGGACGCCGGAGCCGGAGCAGATGGCGCTCTGGCCCGGGGTCTCGGGCAACGCGCTCAACGGGCTGGGCGAGCGCGCGCCGCGCCGTCCGCGGCATGTCTATTGGGCGGCCGAGCCCGAGACGTTGCCGCACGGCGCCATGCAGCGCTGGTTCTACGCCCGCAACACGGCCCCGGAACTTGCGCAGGCCCGCGCCGAGCGCGCCGCCTTGGCCACCGAGCCGCTGGCCCCGCTCGCTCCGGGCCCGGCCGTGCAGCGCAGCCCGGCGGACTGGGCGGCGGCGGTGAAGGCCGAGGCGCGGCGGCTGGGAGCCGAGGCGGTGGGCATCGCCCGGATCGCCCCCGAATGGGTGTTCGAGGGCCAGGCGATGCCCTGGCGCATGGTCGTGGTGCTGGGCATCGCCATGGATCATGCGCTCCTCGCCACCGCGCCGGAGCCCGCCTCCGGCGCGGAAGTCGTGCGCCAGTACGGCCGCGGCATGCAGGTCTCGAAGCGGCTGGCGGGTTGGCTGCGCACGCAGGGCCACGATGCCGAGCCCGAGCATGGTCCTCTCTCGGGCGCGCTGACGCTCGTTCCGGCGGCGCTGGCGGCGGGATTCGGCGAACTGGGCAAGCATGGCTCGATCATCAACCGCGAACTCGGAGCCTGTTTCCGACTCGCCGCGGTCCTGACAAACGTGGACTTCGTGGAGGACGCGCCCGAGGAATTCGGCGCCGACGATTTCTGCCGCAACTGCCGCATCTGCGAGGACGCCTGCCCGCCTGCCGCGATCCTGCCCGACAAGCAGTGGGTGCGCGGCGTGGAGAAATGGTATGTCGACTTCGACCGCTGCCTGCCCTATTTCAACGAGACTGCGGGCTGCGGCATCTGCCTGGCCGTCTGCCCCTTCTCGCGCCCCGGGGTGGGCGGCAATCTGGTGGCCAAGCTCGCCCGGCGGCGAGCTCGGGCGGTGACCGGCGAATAGCACCCTGCGCGCCTTGCCAACCCCCCTTGCCGCGGCTAGGGTGCGCGCCAATTTCCGGGGGGGTGGCCCCGGTGCCACATGACAAGGAGCGCACATGTTCGCAACCCCCGCCTTTGCTCAGGATATCGGCGGATCCGGAGGCGCCTTCGCAAGCTTCGTGCCCCTGATCCTGATCTTTGCGATCATGTATTTCCTGCTGATCCGACCGCAGCAGAAGAAGCTCAAGGAGCATCGCGCCATGGTCGAGGCGCTGCGCCGTGGCGACACGATCGTCACCCAGGGCGGCGTGATCGGCAAGGTGACCAAGGTCAAGGAGGACGGCGAACTCGAGGTCGAGATCGCCGAGGGCGTGCGCGTGCGCGTGGTGCGCCAGACCATCACCTCGGTGCTGAACAAGACCGAACCGGCCGACTGAGGCCGACGCCGCCTGCGGAGGCTCCGCGATGCTCGACTTCTCGCTCTGGAAACGGGTGCTGATCTGGGGTGTCTG
>PHEG01000425.1:1766-2470 GCA_002842835.1 Alphaproteobacteria bacterium HGW-Alphaproteobacteria-2
CGCCAGCCCGCGCCGCCGGGCGAGCTGCATGTGCGCATCTCGCGCCCCGAGGGCATGGCCTCGGCGCAGCAGGCGGCGCGGCGGCTCAGCCAGCCGGTGCTCTCGCTCACCGGGCTAGCGGCGCAGGATTACGAGATCAGCGCGCAGGGCGACGTGCTGGTGATGCGCCTTACCGAGGACGAGCGGCGGGCGACCGATGACCGCACGCTGCAACAGTCGCTCGAGATCATCCGTCGCCGGGTGGACGAGGTGGGCACGCGCGAGCCGACGATCATGCGCCAGGGTGCCGACCGGGTGTTGATCCAGGTGCCCGGCATCGGCTCGGCCGAGGAACTGAAGGCGCTGATCGGCACCACGGCGCGGCTGACCTTCCATCCGGTCGCCGGGCGCACCACCGATGCGGCGGCGGCACCGGGACCGGGCAACATGCTGGTGCCCTCGCTCGACGAGCCGGGGGTCTTCTACATCCTCGAGGACACGCCGGTGGTGACCGGCGAGGAGCTGACCGACGCACAGCCCGCCTTCGACCAGAACGGGCGGCCCGCGGTCAACTTCCGCTTCAATCCCTCTGGGGCGCGCCGCTTCGGCGACTACACCGCCCAGAACATCGGCTCGCCCTTCGCCATCGTGCTTGACGACGAGGTGATCTCGGCGCCGGTGATCCAGTCGCACATCCCGGGCGGCTCGGGCATCATCACAGGGCG
>PHEG01000023.1 GCA_002842835.1 Alphaproteobacteria bacterium HGW-Alphaproteobacteria-2
CAGTTCATGGATGAAGATCGCCGCCCGGTAGAAGGCGAAGCCCGCCACGGCCACGGCCAGCAGATGCCCGGCCGAGAAGGCGGGCAGCCAGAGCGCCAGTGCGAAGGCGGCCCAGGCCAGCGTGATGGTGCCGCCGAAGTCGAGCCAGTAGATGCGCGGCTCGGGCGTCATCAGGTCGCGCACGATCTGCCGCGCCTCCGCGAGCGGGAATTCCTGAGCCCGCTCCTCGCCGCCTGCCACCGCTGCCTCCATGCCGCACTCCGCCGTCTGTCCGCCTCGGAAATGGGCCAGCACCGGCGCGAAGTCAACGCCGCCCGCCGCCACAGGCCGCCGCCCGCTCAGCCGCGCACGTCCACCACCACCCGGCCACGCACCTGCCCCTTCAGGATGTCGGCCCCCAGCCCGGGCAGGTCGGCCAGCGTGGCCAGGTGCACCATCGCGCCGAGTTTCGCCAGCGGCAGGTCGCGCGCGATCCGGTCCCAGGCGCGCAGGCGGTCCGCGTAGGGGCGCATCACGCTGTCGATGCCCAAGAGGTTCACGCCACGCAGCAGGAAGGGAACCACCGTCGCGGGCAGCGCCGCGCCACCCGCCAGCCCCACGGCGGCGACCGAACAGCCATATTTCATCTGCCCGAGGATGCGCGCCAGCATCGCGCCGCCCACGGCATCGACGCAGCCCGCCCAGGTCTCGCTCTCGAGCGGGCGCTTCACCGTCTCGGCCAGATCGGCGCGCGGCACGATCGTGGTCGCCCCCAGCTCGCGCAGATAACCCTCCTGCTCCGGCCGCCCGGTCACCGCTGCCACCTCATGGCCCAGCGCGGCGAGCAGCGCCACCGCGACCGAGCCGACGCCGCCCGCCGCCCCGGTCACCAGTACCGGCCCCTGCCGGGGCACCAGCCCGTGATCCTCCAGCGCCATGACCGCCAGCATCGCGGTGTAGCCGGCCGTGCCCACCGCCATGGCCTGCCGCGTGCCCAACCCCTCGGGCAGCGGCACCAGCCAGTCGGCCTTCACCCGCGCCTTTTCCGCGTAGCCGCCCCAATGCACCTCGCCCACCCGCCAGCCGGTCAGCACCACCTGGTCGCCGGGCCTGTAACGCGCATCGTCGGAAGCCTCGACCGTGCCCGCGAAGTCGATTCCGGGCACATGCGGCCAGCTCCGCACCAGCCCCCCACCGCCGGGCCCGAGACAGAGCCCGTCCTTGTAGTTGAGCGTGGAATACTCCACCGCCACCGTCACATCGCCCTCGGGCAATCTCTCGTCGCCCAGTTTCTGCACCGAGGCCGAGGTCTTCCCCTCGGCGTCCTTCTCGACAACCAGCGCCCTGAACATCCGCTTCTCCTTCATCCTTCATCGTGGCCCAGAACCGCTCCCGCACCTCGGCCCCGCGCGGCCCGTCGGGCGTCTCCACCACCAGCATCGTGCCCGGCGCCCAATGTGTCATGCGAATCATGCCGATCGCCACGCCGACCCCGAAATCGGGCGACATCGCCGCCGAGGTGACCCGCCCCACTCGGTTGCCTGCTCCATCCATTACCGGCCATGCCTCGAGACAGGACGGCAGCGCGCCGCCCTCGATGGCGAGTGCGCGGATCTGGCGCACGGGCCCCTCCTGCGCCACCCGCAGCAGCGCGTCGCGCCCGACACAGCCGATGGCGGTGAAGGTATTGCAGAACCGCCCCAGCCCGCATTCATGCGGCGTGTTCGTGCGGTCCATGTCGTTGCCGTAGCTCAGGAGCCCGCCCTCGATGCGCTCGATCAGGTTGGGACAGCCCGCGCGGATGCCATGCGGCGCGCCCGCCTCCATCAGCGTGCGCCAGAGCGGCATCCCCAGATGCCCTCCCTCGACATAGATCTCGAAGCCGCCTTGCCGCGAATAGCCCGAGCGCGCCACCACCAGGGCCACGCCCAGGAACTCGAACCAGCCGAAGCGGAAGAAGCGCAGGGCCCGCACCCCTTCGCCGAAGACCGCCGCCACCACGTCCTCGGCCTTCGGTCCCTGCACGGCGAGCGGGCTGACATCCGGCTCGTCCACCAGCACGTCGAGCCGCAACCCCCAGACGATGCCCTTGATCCACAGCAGCAGGTCCGAGTCCGCGATCGACACCCAGTAGCGGTCCTCGGCCAGCTTCACCGTCACCGGATCGTTCAGCATGCCGCCCGTCTCGTCGACCATCGGCACATAGTAGCACTGCCCCGGAGCCATGCCGCGCAGGTCGCGCGGGGTGAGCATCTGCATCAGCCGCCCGGCGTCGGGGCCGCGGATCTCGACCTGCCGCTCGCAGGCGACGTCCCAGAGCTGCACCGCCTCCTTCAGGTGGCGGTAATCCTCCTCGATCGACCGGAAGACGGTGGGCAGCAGCATGTGGTTGTAAACGGTATAGGCCCGCACCCCCGCCGCCTCGACCCCCTCGGAGAAGGGCGTGCGGCGCAGCCTGCGCGAGGGCGAGATCAGCGCGTTCATGGGCTCTCCGGCATGAGAAAGAGGTCGGTATCCGCCACGGGCGGCGCGCCAGCGGCTGTCAGCATGGCGTGAACCTGCCCGCGGTGGTGGGTCTGGTGATTGAAGAAATGCTGCACCAGCAACCATTTCGGCCGATGCACCTGTCGGCCGAGCACGGCGGAATGCCATGTCAGATCGTGGGCCAGGTCGGCATCGGCAAGCTGTCCGGCCCAGTCGAGGATGCGCGCGTCCGCCTCGGCACGCGCTGCTTTCAGCGCCGTCCAGCCGCCCGCTGCGCGGGCGCTGTCGGCCAGGCGCTCGGCGGGCAGATCCCAGCCGTCGAAGCGCGCCATCCACATCCGGTCGCCCCAGAGCAGATGGGCGAGCGTGCCCTCGATCGAGCCCCAGAAAGCGCCCATGTCGGCGCGCCGCGCCGCGTCATCCAGCGTGTCGGCGGCCGCCAGGAGGCTGTCGTTCTGCCAGGTGCCATAGCGCGCCATCGTCCGGCAGAAATCGGCAGAGATCACCTCCCGGGGCCTTTCCAGTCGATCTGGCAGATCTCGGCGGACCGTCCGTCGAAATCCCATACCCGACCGAATGCGCGTACTCGCCCCTGCGTGGCAGTGGCCACCGTGATGTCCGGACCCATCCAGTATTTCGTGTTCGTCACCACGATGTCCTGCCCGGGCTCGTTGCCCTCCACCGGCACCACCTCGCCCTTGATCGCGCGGCCCACGACCAACCGCCGGGCGCGGCCCTCGGTCTCGAAGGAGACCGGCGCGCGCTCGGCCCCCAGAAACTCCGAGACCAGCACCGAGAAGAGCCCCGTCGTGCCCCGCGCCGCGCCACTGAAGATGGCAACCAGCCCGTCATAGGCGGCCTCCGAGGCGCGCTCGTCGATATAGGCCGCCGCCTTCCAGTTGCCGCGCGCCATGAGCCCTGGAATTTCCAGGATCAGCCCGACGTTGAGACCCGAGAGGTCTGCCTCGCCGTAATGGCCCTCGTCGATACGCACGCCTGCCCAGGCCTGGCAGTAGCCTTCCGTGGGCGGATGCGCTCCGAGGCTGACCACGCAGGGGCAGAAGACGGTGCAGTTGCAGTTGAGGATCAATTCGCCTCGGATCGCCCAGGGCACCTGCCCGGCCTGCGGTTTCTCCAGCGTTTCGATGCTCATCCAGGCTTCCTCCCTCAGGTGTCAGATCATCAGTGTCAGCACCGCCGCGGCCAGCAGCACCGCGCCCAGCGGGCGCGTCAGGGGCGTGCCCCAGCGCGGCAGTTTCTCCAGCGTCATCAGCACCATGGCGAGCCCCATGAAGGCAAGGTTCATGGTGCCGCCGACGAAGGCCAGCGCCATCAGCGCCCAGCAGCAGCCCAGACAGGCGAGCCCGAGGCGAAACCCCATGCGCGCGGGCCCTTCGGCCCAGTATGCCATGAAGAAGATCAGCGGGCGGCGGCAGCGGCTGAGGCAGGCGTCTTTCAGCGTCGTGAACTGATACGCCCCTGCCCCAGCCAGCAAGAGCGCGCTGAACCAACGCTCGGCGCTCGCGCCCAGCGGTGTCAGCAACCCGGCCCCGGCCAGCGCCATCTGCCACGCGGCAGCGAGCACGGCAAAGCCCAGCCAGACCGCCAGATAGCCCGCCAGCAGCACGGTGAAATCCTGGCGCCGCGCCGCACCGCCCTGCACCAGATCGTCGAAGGTGGCGAGCGCCGGCAGCAGCGTGGGGGCCATCATCGCCGCTGCCATCGCCGCCCACATCGCCGTCAGCGCGGGCACTCCGGCGACCCCGGGCTCCACCGCGCAGAGGGCCAGCCAGAACTCCGCCCCGTAGGCTTCGGCCGCAGCCAGCGCTTCGGGCGGCAGCCGCATGGCGTAGAGCGCAGCCCAGGATCCTGCGACGAGCCCATAGAAACCCAGCCAGTGCGCCCCGGTAATGCGGCGGATGCGGACGGCAAGCACGCGGGGCGCTCCTTCTGGAAATGGTGCAGATGGCACGATCCCGGGCTGCGCGGGAATTGTCAAACGCCTCCGTCACAAGGACGTGTAACAGAGCAAAAAAAGCGTTGCATTCGCTTTCGTCAGTCATAGCGTCCGGTGGCAATGTGCCGGATTCGGCGCGGATCAACCATGGAGACCTCGATGACACGACCGCTGAAAGGGGCTACCGCGCTGGCCACGCTGCTGGCGCTGGCACTGCCCGCCACCGCCGCCGACGACAAGATGCTGGTGTTCGACTGGGCCGGCTTCGAGGACGAGAACTTCTACGCCGACTATATCGAGAAACACGGCGTCGCGCCATCCTTCACATTCTTCGGCGACGACGACGAGGCCTTCCAGAAGGTCAACGCGGGCTTCCGCGCCGATGTCGTCCATCCCTGCTCGCAGATGGTGGGCAAGTACCGCGATGCCGGGCTGGTCGAGCCCTGGGACGTCTCGCGCATCCCGCTCTACGCGAAAGTGAACCCCGCCTTCCTCGACTCCGAGATCTTCGTCGAGAACGGCGTGGTCTGGTATGTGCCCACCTACTGGGGCTCCACCGCCATCGCCTACCGCACCGATCTGGTGCCAGAGGAGGAAGTGGAGACGCTGCAGGTCTTCAGGGACCCGAAATACGCTGGGCGCATCTCGCTGCCCGACAACACCGACGACGTCTGGGCGCTTGCGCTCCTGGCCACCGGCGTCTCGGACTGGACGACGATGGGCGAGGCCGAGTTCCAGGCGGCGGCCGCCTGGCTGCGCGAGGTGCATCCCAATGTGCGCACCTACTGGGCCGACGGCGCGGAACTGGCGCAGCTCATGCAGTCGGGCGAGGTGATGATCTCCTGGGCCTGGAACGAAACCCCCGCCGCACTCTCTGCCGAGGAAGTGCCGGTCGCCTACCAGCGCGAGGCGGCGGAGGGCTCTTCCACCTGGTTCTGCGGCTATCTCAACCTGAAGGACGGGCCGGGCGAGGAAGACCGCGCCTACGACTATCTCAACGCCTGGCTCTCGACCGAGACGGCGAACTACATCGTGAACGAGTGGGGCTACGGGCACTCCAACGCCGAGGCGATGGCCGCTATCGACGCCGACACCGTTGCCGACGCGGGCCTGGGCCCGATCGAGGCGCCGAACCTTGCACAGACGCCGATGGACAACCGCCTTCGCACGCGGATGAACGAGGAGTTCGAGAAGATCAAGGCCGGTTTCTGACCGGGCCTGAGCGGCGCCCGGGGCACCGTCAGGGCCCCGGGTGACAATGCGTGCCAATGGCTCTTCCCGATGTTTCGTGCTTAAGTTATCTTGCTAACTTCGTGCGGGATTCGGTAGCCACGCGGCGCCGAACCAGACCCGGCGGAACAACATAGGGAGGGGAGGTCCCATGACACATTTTGACCGGCTTTTGCCGGAAACCCTGCGGCACTCTGTTGCCGCGCTTGGCGTTGCGGCGGCCCTGGTGCTGGCGGCTCCGGCGGCACAGGCGGAGCCTCGCGCACTCGAGGTCGATCTCACGCACACCTCGGTGCATTTTCTCATCGGGCATGGCGGATTTTCCAAGGTGATCGGACAGTTCCGCTCGATCACCGCCGCCGCTGTCACCTTCGACCCCGAGAACGTGGCAAACAGCAGCGTCTCGGCCACGATCGACGCAGCGAGCCTCGATTCAAACCACTACTTCCGCGACAACTATACCCGTTCGGATACCTTCCTCGACGTGCGGCAGTTCCCCACGATCACCTTCGCCAGCACCGCGATCGCGGCCACGGGCGAAAAGACCGGCACCATGACGGGGGACCTGACATTGCGCGGCGTGACCAAGCCCGTGACCTTCGATGTCACCTGGAACGGCTCGGGGCCGCATCTGAGCGGCAAGTATCAGATCGACGGCTTCACCGCGTCGACCATCATCAACCGTCAGGATTTCGGTATCGCGGCCTTCAGCCCCTGGGTCGCCGACGAGGTGGAAATCCTGATCCAGATCGAAGGCAACTGGGGAAAGGACGGCTGAACAGGGCTCGGCGGAGTGGGCCCCCGGCTCACTCCGCCGCAACGGTGCGGCAGAGCGGCGACGGGGTGAGGCGATGCTCGAGAAGCTGAAATACCCGGCGCTTCGGGACGCCTACGACATCATGGCGCGCGCCTCGGCGGTGCCACTGTGGGAAATCTACGACCGGCTCGTTTCCGACCAACCGGCGGTGCACGGCGCGCCGCATCTCTGGCACTACGCGCAGATGCGCCCGCTCTTGATGGACGCGGGCACGCGCATCTCGGCCACCGAGGCCGAACGCCGGGTGATCGCCCTGAAGAACCCGGGGCTCGACCGCCCCGGCATCGCGCAGACGCTGTTTGCCGGGTTGCAACTCGTGATGCCCGGCGAGATCGCGACCGCGCACCGCCACAGCCAGGGTGCCATCCGCTTCGTGCTGGAAAGCACGGGTGGCTACACGGCGGTGAACGGCGAGCGCTGCGAGATGCGGCGCGGCGATCTGATCACCACGCCCTCCTGGGCCTGGCACGACCACGAGAATACCGGCGCCGGGCCGCTCGTGTGGCTCGACGGGCTCGACGTGCCGCTGGTCAATTTCTTCGGTGCCAAGTTCGCCGAGGATCACCCGCAGGACCAGCAGCCGATCGACCGCCAGCCCGACGACAGCGCATCGCGCTGGGGCGCGGGGCTGCGACCCTTTCACGGGCAGCACGCCACGCCCGCCTCGCCGGTCCTGAGCTACCCCTACGCCACGACGCGCGCAGCGCTCGAGCGGGTGGCCTCGAGCGATGCGCCCGACGCGCATCACGGCTGGAAGATGATCTACACCAACCCGCTGGACGGCGGGCACATCCTGCCCACCATCGCGGCATTCCTGCAGATGCTGCCCGCAGGATTCCGCACGCGGCCCTGGCGCACGACCGAGGCCACCGTTTTTGCCGTCGTCGAGGGTTCGGGCACGGCGCGCATCGGCGACGCGGAGTGGACTTTCACCGAGAGCGATGTTTTCGTGGCTCCGAACTGGACATGGATCGCGCTCGAGGCGCACACGGATTGCGTGATCTTCAGTTTCTCGGACCGCTCCGCGCAGGAACGGCTGGGCATCTGGAGAGCCGAAGAGAACTGAGACGGAACACAGGGGAGGAGGACATACCATGTGGAAAACGGCAGCGGCCTTTGCCGCAGTGCTGACGATGGCCGGAGCGGCCTCGGCAGAGACGACGACACTCAAGATCGCGACCTTCGTGACCGGCAAGCACGCCATGTCGCAATGGATCGACAAATGGGCCGCCGATCTGGCCGCAAGATCGGGCGGGCGGCTGGAATTCGAGATCCTGCACGGCGCGCAGATGGGGCCGCCGCCGAAATACTACGATATTGCGAGCAGCGGCCAGGCAGACATCGTGTGGCACCTGCACGGCGCCACCCCCGGCCGCTTCGAGCTGACGGAAGTGTCGAACATGCCCTTCCTGTTCTGCTCGGCCGAACAGGCGACGCGGGTGATCAACGACCCTGCAATCCGCGCGAAATACCTCGACCCCGAACATCGCGGCGTGAAAGTGCTGGCCGTGTTTATGCATCCGCCGGGGCAGATCATGTCGAACTCGGGGCCTGTAACCAAACTCGACGACATGAAGGGCAAGGGCATCCGCCCGGTCTCGGCCGCCGTGGCGCGGTTCATCGAGGCGATGGGAGGCACCCCGGTGGGCCTGCCACCGACCGAGATGGCCGAGGCGCTGCAGAAGGGCACGCTGCAAGGCACGATGATCGACTACGGCGGCGCGGCCTATGCCTATCAGCTCGGGCCGCATCTGACCGACATCACCGAAGTCTATGCCTATGCCTCGAGCTTCGTGCTGGCGATGAACCCCGACAGCTTTGCCAAGCTGCCAGCGGACATCCAGGCGATGATCGACGAAAGCGTGGCGGACGTGAGCGCAGAGATCGGCCAGGTCTGGGACGGACTCGACGCCACCGGCAAGGCCAAGCTGCAAGGCGAAGGCGTAACGATCCACCAGCTCTCGCCCGAGGAGTTCGCCAAGGTCGAGGCGCTGGGCACGGCGGTGACCGAGGATTACGTCGCCGGGCTCGACAAGGCGGGCAAGCCGGGCAGCGAGCTGCTGGCGGTGATGCGCCAGATGGCCGTGGAAGTCGGGCCGGTCGGCCCGGGCTGCGCCGCGCGCGCGGGCTCCTGACGGGGTGACGCGAAAACTGACAGAGGGCCTCGCGGCGGCGCTGACCGCCGCCGCGGGGCTCGGTCTCATCTTCATGATGGGAATGGTGGTGGCCGATGTGGTGCTGCGCGCCGTAAATACCGGCTGGCGCATCCCCGGCATGGTCGATTACGTCGAGTTCAGTCTCGCCTGGCTGATCTTCCTTGCCATCCCCGTGGCCATACTCAAGGGCCAGATGATCGCCGTCGACCTCGTTGACATGGTGCTGCCGGGCCGGACGCTGGTGCGGCTGGGGCATCTGGCGATGCTGGCGATCTGCGCCGCGGTGCTCTGGCAGGCGATTCCACCAGCGCTCGCGGTGCGCGAATGGGGCGAGCGCACGATGGACCTCGGCTGGCCCAAGTTCAATTTCTTCGTCGCCGTCTGGGCGGGCATGGGGCTGTCGGTCCTCGCTGCCACGTTGGCGCTGGTCCAGGACGCGGGGAGGCGCGGATGACGCCGCAACTCGTTGGGGTGCTGGCGATCGGCGCGCTCGTCATGCTCGTCTTCCTGCGGGTGCCGGTGGGGGCGGCGCTGCTCGGGGTGGGGCTGGTGGGCTATGCCGCGATCGACGGCTGGAAGGTAGCTCTCTACACGCTGGGCTCGACACCCTTCGACCTCGCACAGGCCTATTCGCTCTCGGTCGTGCCGCTCTTCCTGCTGATGGGGGTGGTGGCGGCGCGCACGCGCCTCGCGGCAGAGCTTTTCGCCGCTGCCAACGCACTCTTCTCCGGGCGGCGGGGCGGGCTGGCCATGGCAACCATAGGGGCCTGCGCGGGCTTCGGCGCGATCTGCGGGTCGTCGCTCGCCACCGCCTCGACGATGACCCGCGTCGCGGTGCCCGAAATGATCCGCTACGGCTTCTCGCCCGCGGTCGCGGCGGGTACGGTGGCCTCGGGGGGCACGCTGGGCATCTTGATCCCGCCCTCGATCATCCTGGTGATCTACGCCATCATTGCACAGGAGAGCGTGCCCGCGCTCTTCGCCGCGGCGCTGCTGCCGGGGCTGGTGCTGGTGATCCTGCATGTCGCGGTGATCTCGGTCATGGCGCGGCTT
>PHEG01000426.1 GCA_002842835.1 Alphaproteobacteria bacterium HGW-Alphaproteobacteria-2
GCCGAGGCGAGAAACCCCGCCACCGTGCCGGTGAAGAGCCAGTGATATCCCATGATCGCCAGCAGCAGCGCGGCCAGCGCCGGGCTGGCGAGATTTTCCAGGTCGTAGGCCAGCCGCGAGAGCGAGAGTGCGCGGGTATAGTCGCGCTCCTCGGGAAGCACGTCGGGGATCGTGGCCTGAAAGGCGGGCGTGAAGGTGGCCGAGGCCGTCTGGAGCAGGAAGATAAGGGCATAGACATGCCAGACCTCCGTCACGAAGGGCAGCGCGAGCGCAACCGCGGCGCGCGCGAGATCGGCGCCCACCAGCACCGCCTTGCGCGGCATCCGGGCGACGAGTGCGGCGGCAACCGGCGAGAGCCCGACATAGGCGATCATCTTGATCGCGTAGGCCGTGCCGAGCACGACACCGGCATCGGCTCCGGCCAGATCATAGGCGAGAAGGCCCAGCGCCACGGTCATGAGCCCGGTGCCAAGAAGTGCGATGGCCTGGGCGGCGAAGAGCGGTGCAAAGACCGGATGGCGCAGCAGACGTGACATGCGGCGATCCTAGGCGCCGGGCCGCCGCTTCGGAAGCCCGGAGACGATTTTCCTTGCATTTTTGCTTGCAAAGGCCCATGTGCGCGGCGCGACGTCTGCACTCTCGACCACTGTCTCCGCTACCGGCCACAGTCCCTCGATAGCTGATCCGACTGAGCCGGGCTGCCGCACACCGCGGGCAGCGACTAGACAGGAGACTCACGAGATGGCCACCGGCACCGTGAAATGGTTCAACGCCACCAAGGGCTTCGGCTTCATCCAGCCCGATGGCGGCAGCAAGGACGTGTTCGTCCACATCTCCGCCGTCGAGCGTGCAGGCCTGCGCGGCCTCGACGACGGCCAGAAGGTAAGCTTCGACATGGAAGTCGGCCGTGACGGCCGCCAGTCGGCGAGCAACCTGCAACTGATGTGAGCCGCTGATACCGGCGGCGGGCCCTGCCCGCCGCCCTTTCCCGTCGCCAATGCGGCGGGCTAGCCCCGCGCGGGCGTCATGAAACCTTCAATCATCTGAAACCGGGCTGTCACCAAGGCGGCCTATCCCCCAGCCAAGAGCTTTGGGGGTCCCATGCTACTGTCCGTCGATGCACTGACCAGGGTGTTCGGAAGCAACACCGCTGTGGACAACGCTTCCTTCGATGTCCCCGAGCCCCGCATGATCGGCATCATCGGCGCCTCGGGCGCGGGCAAGTCCACGCTCCTGCGCATGATCAACCGCCTGACCGACGCCACCTCGGGCGACATCCGCTTCGAGGGGCGGAGCGTGCTTGCGCTCAAGGGCCCCGACAAGCGCACCTGGCAGTCGCGCTGCGCGATGATCTTCCAGCAGTTCAATCTGGTGCCGCGCCTCGATGTGGTCTCGAACGTGCTGCACGGCACGCTCAACCGTCGCTCGACGCTGGCGACGATGTTCAACATCTTCCCCGAGGCCGACATACACCGCTCGATCGACATTCTCGAACGCCTCGGCATCGCCGAGCACGCCGCCAAGCGCGCCGAGGCGCTCTCGGGCGGCCAGCAGCAGCGCGTGGCCATCGCGCGCGCCCTGATGCAGGACCCGGCGATCATCCTCGCCGACGAGCCCATCGCCAGCCTCGACCCGATGAACGCCCAGGTGGTGATGGACGCGCTGCGCCGCATCCACGAGGAGGACGGGCGCACCCGGCGCAGCTGACGACCGGCGTGGCACGCGACATCTACGGCGCGGATGCCTCGTTCTCCGAGGCGGCCACCTCCACCGCCATCGAGATGCTGGAGCCCGCCGGGGCCCCGGCCTGAGTTCCCCCCCGCGCGCGCCCCGGCCACGCGCCGGGGCCCCGCCCTGACAGGAGAGAGACGATGAAACACCTGCTGACTGCCCTCCTCGCCACCAGCGCGCTGGCCACCCCGGCCTTCGCGCAGGACAAGGTCACCGAGTTCCGCATCGGCCTGCTGGGCGGCGAGAATGCCCAGGACCGGCTGGCCTCGAACGAATGCTTCCGGGTGAAGGCCGAAAACCTGCTCGGCGTGCCGGTGAAGCTCTTCACCCCGGCGGACTACGACGGCGTGATCCAGGGCCTGCTTGGCGGCGCGCTCGACATGGCCTGGCTGGGCGCTTCCGCCTATGCGAAAATCCATTTGACCGACCCCGAGGCGGTGGAGCCGGTGGTGGTGAAGACCAACACCGACGGTGCCTTCGGCTACTACTCGATCGGCTTTGCGCGAAAGGATCGTGGCGTGGCCAGGCTCGAGGACCTCAAGGGCAAGGTGTTCGGCTTCGGCGATCCGAACTCGACCTCGGGCTACCTGATTCCCTCCATCGAGATCCCGCAGCAGACCGGCAGCACGATGCAGTCGGGCGACTATTTTGGCGAGGTGAAGTTCACCGGCGGCCACGAGCAGACCATCGTCGCGGTGGCCAATGGCGATGTGGACGCGGGCGTGACCTGGGCCGACGGGCTGGGTGCCTGGGAAGACGGCTACAACTCGGGCGCGTTGCGCAAGGCCGTGGACGCGGGCATCGTGGACATGAACGACCTGGTCGAGATCTGGCGCTCGAAGCCGATCCCGGAAGGCCCCTTCGTGCTGCGCAAGTCGCTGCCCGAGCGGGTGAAGATCGACATGGTCGCGCTGCTGACCTCGCTGCCCTACATGGACCCGGACTGCGCCTATGGCGTGCTTCAGGGCGATGCGCTGGGCGTGCAGCCGATCAACCATGACGCCTACATCTCGATCATCGAGGCGCGCAAGTCGCAGATGTAAGTCGTCCCCCCGATTGCCGGGCCCTGCGGCACGCCGCGGGGCCCGGTGCCTTTGCCGGAGCGCCCCATGGCCGACATTCCCCTCGGCACCGCAGAGACCGCCAGCCTGCGCGACGCCTATCTGGCCGAGATGCGGCGCAAGCGGCTCTACGGCGGGCTGATGCTGGTCGTCTTCGTGGCGCTCTTCGTCTCGGCGCTGATCCTGGCCGACAGCCGCAACGCGGGCGGCTTCCGCGACGGTATCCGGCAGATATTCGACTTCCCCGCCGAGGTGCTGACCGAGGCCGCCGCGAAGGCCGCGAAC
>PHEG01000427.1 GCA_002842835.1 Alphaproteobacteria bacterium HGW-Alphaproteobacteria-2
CCGGCTGCCCGACCGCACGGACGTTGCGGATGATGCCGACGCGTGCGGGCGTCAGTCGCCGGATGCGCAGGTCTGGATCGCAAGCGCGAACAGCCCGCCGCGGGCTTGACGTGGCGGGCCATCCGTGGCTCAAGCCGCCCCGTCCGGTGCGGGTGGGGCAATGCTGACACGGCTGCGAGACTACGAGCCAGGGGCGCGGATAGAGGCGGATGTCGCCATCGTCGGTGCGGGGGCGGCGGGCATCACGCTGGCGCGCGCGCTGATGGGGCGCGGGCTTGCTGTCTGCCTCGTGGAGTCGGGCGACGCGGATTACGATGCGCAGGTGCAGGACCTCGCCACCGGCGAGACCGCGGGCCAGCCCTATTACGAGCTGCGTGAATCGCGGCTGCGCTTCTTCGGCGGCACCACGGCGATCTGGGGCGGGCGCTGCCTGGCCATGGATCCGATCGACTACCGCGCGCGGCCCTGGGTTCCACGGAGCGGCTGGCCGGTCTCCGAGGCCGATCTCGCGCCCTGGATGGCGCGGGCGGGGCAGGGGCTCGGCCTGCGCTTCCGGCACTTCGACGCGCGGCTGGGCGCGGAGGTGGCGCTGCCGCGCTTCCCGCTCGACGGGCAGGGGCTCGATACCGTCTTCTGGCAGTTCGATCACGCCTTCTGGCGCTTCGGCCTGCCCAACTGCCGCGATCTGGCCGAAGCCGCCGATGTGCGCATCCCGCCATGTCGAGGAACTGGTCCTCGCCGGTCTCGACGGGCGCAGGCTGCGTCTCGGGGCGCGCCACACGGTGCTGGCCGCGGGCGGGATCGAGAATGCGCGGCTGCTGCTCGCCGCACGCGGGGCGATGCCCATGGGGCTTGGCAACGCGCATGATCAGGTCGGGCGCCATTTCATGGAACATCCGCGCGCCATGATCGGCCTCGTGCACGGGCGCGAGGGATTGCGGCTCTGGGCCGCCTACCGCGCCTTCCACGCCCGCGGCTCGAAGCTCACCCCGGGGCTGCGCCTCCCGGACGCGGTGCAGGAGGCACGAGGCGTGCTCAACGCGGCGGCAACGCTGAAATACCGCCCTCCCGCAGGCCGCTCGCTGCTCGGGCGGATCTACGACAGCGCCCGCTACCACGGCGCGCCCAACCGCCAGATCGCTGCAGGGTCGGGTGCCTTCCAGGTGATGGTGCGCGCCGAACAGGCCCCCGACCCGGAAAGCCGCGTGACGCTCGCACGCGCCGCCGACGCGCTGGGACTGCCGCAGGCGCGGCTCGACTGGCGGCTGGGTGCGCAGGAGACGGAGACGGCGCGCGCCATGGCAGACGCCTTCGCCCGCGCGCTCGCCGGGGCGGGCATCGGTGGTTTCGAGCGTGCCGCCTGGCTCGACGCGCCCGGCGCGGGCTGGCCCACCGACCCGACCATCAGCGGTCATGCGCTGGGCGGCTACCACCACATGGGCACGACGCGCATGGGGACCGACCCGCGAACCAGCGTCACCGATGCCGACTGCCGGTTGCACGGGGTGGACAATCTCTGGATCGCGGGCAGTTCGGTCTTCCCCACCGCGGGCTGGTCGAACCCCACGCTGACCATCCTGGCGCTGGCGCTGCGCCTCGCCGACACGCTGGCCGCGTGCGCCACGCCCTCACGGGGCTGAGCCCGGTTCAGGCGCCGCCGCGCCGCGGGGCGAAGCGCCCGGCCTCCTCGGCGGCCTTGCGGATGGCGCGCGACTTGTTGACCGTCTCCTCGAATTCGGCCTCGGGGTCGCTGTCGGCCACCACGCCGCCGCCCGCCTGGATGTAGAGCGTGCCGTCCTTCACCACCGCGGTGCGCAGCGCGATGCACATGTCCATGTCGCCGCCCGCCGAGAAATAGCCCACACCGCCGCCGTAGACGCCACGCTTCTCGGGCTCCAGCTCGTCGATGATCTCCATCGCACGCACCTTGGGCGCGCCGCTCACCGTTCCCGCGGGCAGCCCGGCGAGCAGGGCCGAGAGCGCATCCTGCCCATCGGCAAGCTCGCCCACCACGTTCGAGACGATGTGCATCACATGGCTGTAGCGCTCGACGACAAATTCCTCGGTCGGGCGCACGGTGCCGATCTTCGCCACCCGGCCGACGTCGTTGCGGCCCAGGTCGAGCAGCATCAGGTGTTCGGCCAGTTCCTTGGGGTCGGCCAGCAACTCGGCCTCGAGCGCGCGATCCTCCTCGGGCGTGGAGCCGCGCCGCCGCGTGCCCGCGATGGGCCGGATCGTTACCTGCCCGCCCATCGCCCGCACCAGTATCTCGGGGCTCGCGCCGACCACATGGAAGCTGCCGAAATCGAAATAGAACATGAAGGGCGAAGGGTTGGTGCGCCGGAGCGCGCGGTAGAGCGCGAAGGGCGGCAGCGCGAAGGGCTGCGCCCAGCGCTGCGAGGGCACGACCTGAAAGATGTCGCCCGCGCGGATGTACTCCTTCGCGCGCTCCACCGCGGCGAGATAGCCCGCGCGGCTGAAATTCGACACCGGATCGGGCAGCGCCGCGCCCTCGCCGAGGTCGCGCCCCTCGGCAGCGGCACTGCGCTCGAGATCCTGGACGGCATCCATCACCCGCTCGGCCGCCTGCGCGTAGGCCGCGCGCGCGTCGAGCCCCGAGCCCGCCCAGGCGGGGCTGACCACG
>PHEG01000024.1:0-2752 GCA_002842835.1 Alphaproteobacteria bacterium HGW-Alphaproteobacteria-2
TGCGGAAGCGGTCATGGGCGACGGCGAGGATGATACCGTCGTAGGCGCTCGGGGCCGGTTCGGCGATCGGCGAGAGGCCGTATTCCTGCCGCGCCGCGTCGGCATCCACCCAGGGATCGTGAACATCGACCTCCACCCCGTATTGCTGCAGTTCCGAGATCAGGTCGATGACCCGGCTGTTTCGCAGGTCCGGGCAATTCTCCTTGAAGGTCAGGCCCATCACCAGCACCCGCGCACCGCTCACATGGATGCGCCGTGCCAGCATGGCCTTGACCATCTGCCCGGCGACATAGGCCCCCATACCGTCGTTCAGCCGCCGCCCGGCGAGAATGATCTGCGGGTGGTAGCCGATCGCCTCGGCCTTGTGGGTGAGGTAGTAGGGATCGACCCCGATACAGTGCCCCCCCACCAGCCCCGGGCGGAAGGGTAGGAAATTCCATTTCGTACCCGCGGCATCCAGAACCGCCTCGGTGTCGAGTCCCAAGCGGTTGAAGATGATCGCAAGCTCGTTGATCAGCGCGATGTTGAGGTCGCGCTGCGTGTTCTCGATCACCTTGGCGGCCTCGGCCACGCGGATCGAGGGCGCCTTGTGCGTGCCCGCGATGATGATCGAGGCGTAGAGCGCATCGACGAACTCCGCCACCTCGGGGGTGGAGCCGGAGGTGACCTTGATGATCGCGGTCAGCCGGTGCTGCCTGTCGCCGGGGTTGATCCTCTCGGGGCTGTAACCGGCGAAGAAATCGCTGTTGAAGCGCAGCCCCGAGACGCGCTCGAGCACCGGCACACATTCCTCCTCGGTCACGCCGGGATAGACAGTGCTCTCATAGATCACCACGTCGCCGCGCTTGAGCACCGTGCCGATGGTTTCCGACGCCCGGATGAGGGGGCCCAGGTCCGGGCGCTTGTGCGCATCGATGGGCGTGGGAACGGTGGCAATATAGGTATTGCAGCCGCGCAGGTCCGCAATCTCGGTCGTGAAGCTCAGGTGCGTCGCGGCGTGCAGGGCCGCGTCCTCCACTTCCAGCGTGGCGTCGCGCCCCTCGCGCAGCGCCGCGATGCGGTCCGCATCTATGTCGAACCCAACGACCGGGCGAAACTTGCCGAACTCCACCGCCAGGGGCAGCCCGACATAGCCCAGTCCGATCACGGCGATGCGGGCGCTTTCCGGCGAACGAGAGAACATTGGAGCCTCAGATGTCGTAATAGTCGCGATACCAGGCAATGAAGCGGCGCACGCCCTCGCGGAACGGGGTCCGCGGGGAATGGCCCGTCAGGTTTCTCAGCAGCGTCGCATCCGCCCAGGTGGCGGGCACGTCGCCGGTCTGCATCGGCATCATGTTGCGGATGGCGCGGCACCCGGTTTCCTGCTCGATCGCCTCGATGAAATCGAGCAGGCGTACCTTGTCGGAATTGCCGATGTTCACCACCCGGAACGGCGCGGCGGGGCTCAGGCTGTCCCCTTCCACGGCCGTTTCCGGCCCGCCGGGCACCGCGTCGATCAGACCCCGTATGCCGCGCACCAGGTCGTCCACATAGGTGAAGTCGCGCCACATCTCGCCATGATTGTAGATGTCGATGGGCGTGCCTTCGAGAATTCCCTTGGTGAACTTGAAGAGCGCCATGTCGGGCCGCCCCCAAGGCCCATAGACGGTGAAGAATCGGAACATGGTGACGGGAAGCGCATGTATGTGCGCCCAGGCATGCCCCATGGCCTCGTTGGCCTTCTTGGTGGCGGCATAGATGGTGAGTTGTGTGTCCGCCTTCTGACGCTCGTCGAAGGGCATCGCCTCGTTGGCACCATAGACCGAGGAGGTCGAGGCCATCAGCAGGTGCCGCACACCCGCCGCCCGCGCCGCCTCCATCACGTTGAAGGTGCCCACCACGTTCGCGTCGATATAGGCGCGCGGGTTCTCCAAGCTGTAGCGCACGCCCGCCTGCGCAGCGAGATGCACGATGACATCGGGGGCGAAAGCCTCCACCGCCGCCGAGAGCGCCGCGGCATCCTCCAGCATCGCCTCGGCCGCGCTGAACCCCTGGTTCTGGCGCAGCATGGCGTGGCGGCGCTCCTTCAGGCGGACGTCGTAGTAATCCGTCATCCCGTCGAAGCCCGCCACCGCATGCCCCTCGGCCAGCAGCAGCCGGGCGAGATGGAAGCCGATGAAGCCCGCGGTACCGGTGACGAAGACGCGCATCAGCGCCCGACCCCGACATAGGTCTCGAAACCGGCGGCCAGCGCGTCGCGGCGTGAATAGATGTTGCGCAGGTCCGCCATGCGCGGCGTGGCCATCTTCCTCGCCAGCTTCTTCAGGTCGAGCGCGCGGAACTCGTTCCATTCGGTCAGGATCACCAGCAGGTCGGCGCCCTGTGCCGCCTGATAGGCGTTGTTCACCCACTTCACGCCGGGCAGCAGCGCCTCGCCCTCGGCGCGGCCCTGCGGGTCGGCCACGCGCACCTTCGCACCGCCGCCCACCAGCGCGGGGATGATCGTCAGCGAGGGTGCCTCGCGCATGTCGTCCGTCTCGGGCTTGAAGGTCACGCCCAGCACACCGATCGTCTTGCCGTTGAAGCTGCCTTCGCAGAGGTCGCGCAGCTTCTCGATCATGCGCGTCTTGATGCCCTCGTTCACCTCGATCACCGTCTCGGTGATGCGCATCGGCAGCCCCGCCTCCTGCCCGATGCGGGCAAGCGCACGGGTGTCCTTGGGAAAGCACGAGCCGCCGTAGCCGGGCCCCGCGTGCAGGAACTTGTTGCC
>PHEG01000024.1:2760-16974 GCA_002842835.1 Alphaproteobacteria bacterium HGW-Alphaproteobacteria-2
TCGGCCATCACCTCGCGCGCGCGCTCGGACTGCACGCCCACCACCACGCGGTCGGGCTTCATGAAATCCTCGATCGCCGCGCCCTCGCGCAGGAACTCGGGGTTCGAGGCCACGTCGAACTGCGCGTCGGGGTTGGCCTCGGCCATCACCTGCCGGACCTTGCGGTTGGTTCCCACCGGCACCGTCGATTTCGTGACGATCACGGCATGGCCGGTCAGCGCGCGCGCGATCTCTTCCGCCGCGGCCATCACATAGGTCAGGTCCGCATGGCCATCGCCGCGCCGCGTTGGCGTGCCCACGGCGATGAAGACGGCATCGGCGCCGTCCACCGCCGCGGCCAGATCGGTGGTGAAGGAAAGCCGTTCCGCGGCCACGTTCTTGGCCAGAAGCGCGTCGAGCCCCGGCTCGTAGATCGGCACCTCGCCGCGTTCGAGCATGGCGATCTTCTCGGCCGCCTTGTCGACGCAGACCACGTCATGGCCGAAATCCGAGAAGCACACACCCGAGACGAGGCCCACATAGCCTGTTCCTACCACCGCGATCTTCATGCCCCGCCTTCCCGCACCGCGTCGGCGACGATCTCGGCGCGCACCGCATCGATCTCTGCCCGCAGGGCCTCGTACTCGTCCATCTTGCGCGCAAGGAAGCGCCGCGTCAGCAGCGCCTTCTCGGCCAGTCCCTTGCGCGTGAGCACATAGGCATAGCGGCGCCTGTCCTGCGCGGCGGTGAAATCGCCAAGCTTGATCAAGCCCTTGTCCACCAGCGCGGAGAGCACGTAGTGAATCCCGCCGGTGCTCACCCCCACGGCGCGGGCCAGCTCGCGCTGGCTCATCTCGGGGTTTTCCCGCAGCAGGCGAAGGATGCGGAACTTCGCATCCTCTCGCAGCTTGTCGCGCTGGTTGGTCATGTCGCGCATGGTTTCCTCTGGGCGACCGCCCGACAATGGCCTTGATGGCGACCTGTGGCGCTCAATCCCCGGATGTGAAACGAATTTGCCATGATTGCTCCGAATTGAGCGATACATTGGCGCGCCTTCCGGCGCAAGGAGCCAGCGACCGGGCCGCAGCGCCCGCGCCCGTCAGCCCGGGCCGAGCCCGCCCTCGGAGGCAATGAAGCGCGCCACCGCCTCGACCCCGGCACCCTGCCCGAGCGACGCCAGCACAAAGGGCCGCGTGCCACGCGCGCGCACCGTGTCTGCCTCGTATAGCGCCAGATCGACGCCGACATGGGGCGCGAGGTCGGTCTTGTTGACCACCAGCAGATCGGATTTCGTCAGCCCAGGGCCGCGTTTGCGCGGGATGTCCTGGCCTGCGGCGGTGTCGATGACGTAGATCGTGAGGTCCGCCAGTTCCGGGCTGAAGGTGGCGGCGAGGTTGTCGCCACCCGACTCAATGAGGATCAGGTCGAGATCGGGGAAGGCGGTGGTCAGGTCATCCACAGCGGCCAGGTTGATGCTGGCGTCTTCGCGGATCGCGGTATGCGGGCAGCCGCCGGTTTCCACGCCCCGGATGCGGTCGGCGGGCAGCACCTGCGCGCGCATGAGAAACTCCGCATCCTCGCGGGTGTAGATGTCATTGGTGATCACTGCCATCGACAGGCGCGGGGCCAGCGCGCGCGCGAGCGCCGCCGTCAGTGTGGTCTTGCCCGCGCCCACCGGGCCGCCGATGCCCACGCGCAGCGGGCCGTTCATGCTCTTGCCTGTCATGTGCGGAATATCCTCACGTCCATGGTTTCGTGGCGCAGCGCCGCCAGATCCCCCGCCAGCGCGCAGGTGCCGATATCGTCCAGACTGGCACCTGCCGCGCGGCTGGCCAGTTCCTCGATCACCGACAGGAGCCCCGAAAGCACCGCCTGTCCCTCGGTCTGGCCAAGCGGCACATGGCGGATGGCGATGGTCACAAGGTTGCCAGCAAAGCCCTGAAGATAAAGGGCCGCGACGTCTCGAGCAGGCAGGGCGAGCGGGGCCGTCGCCTCTGCCACCGCCACGGGCAGGAGGCGCGGGGGCAGCGCGCGCCCCGTCATCCCGGCCACCGTCCGGGCGAAGGCCGCGCCCTGCTCGGCGCTTTCGCGCAGCCGCTCGACTGACGGTTGCAGCGCGCGCGCCAGATCGTCGAGCGCATCGCAGTTCCCTTGCAGTGCGTTGCACAGCAGCACCGCATCCTGCCAGCCTGCCCCGAAACGCAGCACATTGCCCAGCCATGCCTCGAGGCTTGGCGCATCGTGCACGACCCCTGCCGCGATCTCTGCCTCCAGCCCGTGCGAATAGGCGAAGGCCCCGGTGGGGAAGGCGGGCGACAGCCATTGCACCAGCGAAAGGTGGGCGGTGTCCAGCATTCAGCTATGCGCGTGGGGGTGGCTGTGATCGTGGTCATGCCCCCCGTGATCGTGGCCCCCGTGATCGTGGCCCATGGTGCGCCCCTTGCCATAGGCGCCGCCCTCGGGGCGGAAGGGGCCGGTCACGGGGGTTAGTGTTGCGCCCAGCCGGGCCAGCATCGCCTCGATCACGTGATCGCGGCGGATGCGAAGCGCGGCGGGCCCTATCTCGCAGGGCGTGTGCCGGTTGCCGATATGCCAGGCCAGCCGCGCCAGATCGCCGGTCACTTCGGCCAGAGCCTCGGGCGCGGGCGTCACCCCCACCGCGCGGCCATCCTCGAGTGCAAAGCCCCAGTGATCGTCAAGGTTCGTGACCTCCGCCAGATCGACGAGGAAGGCAAGGCCGCCCTCGCCCACCAGCCGCTTGCGCCGCATGAGCCGGGCGTCATAGTCGAGCGCGACCCGGTCGGCGACCTCGTGGGGCGCACGGGAAAGCAGGCGGCGGGCAACGGGCAGATCGGTCATTCTCGTCCCCTCAATACAGGAAATAGCGTTGTGCCAGTGGCAGTTCGGTGGCGGGCGCGCAGGTGAGCAATTCGCCATCGGCGCGCACCTCGTAGGTTTCCGGGTCCACCTCGATCTGCGGCGTCGCGGCATTCAGGATCATGTCGGCCTTGCCGATCTTGCGCGTGTTCGCCACCGGCAGCGTGGCCTTGGCCAGCCCCAGCGCCGCGCCGATCCCGTCCGCCTGCGCCGCCGCGCTGACAAAGAGCACCGAGGAGCGTTCCAGCGACCGCCCGAACGCCCCGAACATGGGGCGCGAATGCACCGGCTGCGCGGGGATCGAGCCGTTGGGGTCACCCATCTGCGCCAGCACGATGGTTCCGCCCATCAGCACCATTTCCGGTTTCGCGCCGAAAAACGCCGGGTCCCACAGCACCAGATCGGCGCGTTTGCCGGGGGTGACGCTGCCGATATGGGCGGAAATGCCATGCGCGATGGCGGGGTTGATGGTGTATTTGGCGATGTAGCGGCGCACGCGGAAATTGTCGTTCTCGCCGGTTTCCTCTGCCAGCCGCCCGAGCTGCTTCTTCATCTTGTCGGCGGTTTGCCAGGTGCGGATGATCACCTCGCCCACGCGCCCCATGGCCTGACTGTCCGAGGCCATGACGGAAAACGCGCCCATGTCGTGCAGGATGTCCTCGGCGGCAATGGTCTCGCGGCGGATGCGGCTTTCGGCAAAGGCCACGTCCTCGGGGATGGTCCGGTCGAGGTGGTGGCAGACCATCAGCATGTCGAGGTGCTCCTCGATCGTGTTGACGGTGTAGGGCATCGTCGGGTTGGTGGAGGATGGCAGAACGTTCTGCGAGGACACCACCTTCATGATGTCGGGCGCGTGCCCGCCGCCCGCGCCCTCGGTATGATAGGCGTGGATGGTGCGGCCCCTGATGGCGGCAAGCGTGTTCTCCACGAACCCGCTTTCGTTGAGCGTGTCGGTATGGATCATCACCTGCACGTCCATGTCGTCGGCCACCGACAGGCAGCAGTCGATGGCGCCGGGCGTGGTGCCCCAATCCTCGTGCAGTTTCAGCGCGCAAGCCCCCGCGCGCACCTGTTCGATCAGCGCGTCGGGCAGGCTGGCATTGCCCTTGCCCGCGAAACCGAGGTTCATCGGAAAGGCGTCCGCCGCCTGCAACATCCGCCCGATATGCCACGCCCCCGGCGTGCAGGTGGTGGCGAGCGTGCCATGGGCGGGCCCGGTGCCGCCGCCCAGCATGGTGGTGATGCCCGAATGCAGCGCATCGTCGATCTGCTGCGGGCAGATGAAATGGATATGCGCGTCGAAACCGCCTGCGTTCCCGGCCTTGCCGATGGCGGCAATAAGGCCGTCGCGCAGGCCCACATCGGCCTTGTAGATGCCGGAGTGATCGACGATCAGCGCATTGGTGATGACCGTGTCCATCGCCCCGCCTGCCCGCGTGGTCTGGCTCTGCCCCATGCCGTCGCGGATCACCTTGCCGCCGCCGAATTTCACCTCCTCGCCATAGGTGGTCAGATCACGCTCCACCTCGATGATCAGATCGGTATCGCCAAGGCGCAGCCGGTCGCCCGTGGTGGGGCCATACATGGCGGCATAGGCGGCGCGGGGGATGGAGACAGGCATGGGCTTCATTCTTTCGCGCTGGCGCCCGGTCGGGCCGGAGACATGATTGCGGATGGAAAGATCATCACATTTGTGTGAATGTATCCGGGCCTACCGTATCGGACGGGCAGCACAATCCGGAACGGACATCCGGGTGGGGGGGATACAACATGAAATGGGCAGCCCTGGCGGCGGGGGCCGCCGTTTTCGTATCGGCCTGCGGGAATTGCCACACGCCGATGGGCCCCGACGGCCCGATCGCGGACCAGGAGCTTTCGGGCCGTTTCGTGATCTCCTTTCCAGAGTTCGACGCTTGGTCGCCGAACATCACACCCGCAACCATAGGCGGCTGGACAGACCAAGAGATCGCCCGCGCCATCCGCGAAGGCATACGCCCCGATGGCCGGGTGCTTGGGCCCCCCATGGCCTTCGAACTCTACCGCCACATCTCGGACGAAGACATCGCCGCGATCATCGCCTACCTGCGCGCGCTGCCACCGGTCGAGAACGAGGTGCCGCGCTCGGTCTACCGGATTCCGCTGCCCGACAGCTATGGCCCGCCCGTGGGCGAGGTCACCGCCCCGGAACCGGGCGAGACCGTGGAATACGGGGCCTATCTCGCGGGGCCAGTCGCACATTGCATCGAATGCCACACCCCGATGGAAGGCCCGCGCCACCTTTATGACACCCGGCTTGGCGCGGGCGGGCGCGACATGAGCGGCCCCTGGGGGCCTTCGATCTCGGCGAACCTCACCCCGGCCCCGCATGCCCTTGCGCGATGGAGCGACGACGAGGTCATCGCCATGATCCGCACCGGCCACCGCCCCGATGGCAGCGCCATGCTGCCGCCAATGGCCTATGGGTTCTACGCCGGGATGTCGGATCGTGACGCGCGCGCCATCGTGGCCTATCTGCGCAGCCTGCCGCCCAGGGACTGACATCGGGGGGATCACAACTCGCCCATGACCTGACGGTTGAAGCCGTAGACCCGCCGCGCCCCGCCGTAGGGGATGAGCCGCACCTCGCGCGTCTGGCCCGGCTCGAAGCGCACGGCTGTGCCCGCGGGGATGTCGAGGCGCTGGCCACGCGCGGCGGCGCGGTCGAAGCTGAGGCCGGAATTTGCCTCGGCAAAATGGTAATGACTGCCCACCTGCACGGGCCGGTCGCCGGTGTTGGCAACCATCAGAACGGTGACGGAGCGGCCCTCGTTCAGCGTGATCTCGCCCTCGGCGGGGAATACCTCGCCGGGGATCATTTCCGCCACCGGGGCAGCCAATAGCCCCCGGCAAGCGCAAGCGCGCCCACCAGGACCAGCCAGAACGCATCGATCCCGTGCGGGTGCAGGTGCGGCCCGGTATGGGCGGCGGCAAGCGTGGGCATGAAGGCGACGGCGAGGAAAGCGTAGCGCATGGGGTTTCCTTTCATCGGATGGGGGTGTGGACGGTCACCAGCTTGGTCCCGTCGGGGAATGTGGCCTCGACCTGCACCGAATGGATCATGGCGGGGATGCCCTCCATGCACTGATCGGCGGTGATCACATGCGCGCCCGCCTCCATCAGATCGGCGACGGTGCGCCCCTCGCGCGCGCCCTCGACCACGAAATCGGTGATCAGCGCCACCGCCTCGGGGTGGTTCAGGCGCACGCCGCGCGCCAGCCTGCCGCGCGCCACCATGGCGGCGAGGCTGATCAGCAGCTTGTCCTTTTCCCGGGGGGTGAGGTTCATCGCCGCTCTCTCCTAGATCTGCCAGACGCGCGGCGGCGGGCCGGGTCGCAGCACCGCGAGCAGCCGCAGGATCTGCCGCCGGAGCGGCCAGCCGTCGCCAGCCATCAGCCGGATCACGAGCCGCCCGTCGAAACCCGAGGCGCCGCCCGAAACGCCGGCCTCGCCCAACTCGCGGCACACCCGCGCCACTGCGTCCTCGGCCCCCTGCGCGACCAGCGCCAGCGTTGCAAAGGCGCGCGCGCCTGCAAGCACGGCCGGGCCAGCCGTCAGCGCCTCGGTGCCCAGATGCAGCGGCTCGACAAGCACGGGGCGGCCTTCGCGACTGATCCGGCGGGTATCGCGCAGGCGCACGCGCCTTCCCGTCTCGCCCATGGCGGCACGACCCAGCACGACCGCCTCCAGCATCAGGCAGGAGGCATCGGGGCCAAGCTCGATCACCGTCTCGCGCGCGAGATCGCTGCCATCAAAGAGGATCGTCTCCTGCGGCAACCAGTCGAGATGCGCCCCCTCGCCAAGCCGGTGATGCACCGCGACCCGCGCCGCGCCACCCGTGCTGCGATAGGCGCGCTCGGCGGTCTGGGTGGTGGCGGTGGCGCGGCACCCCCCGGCCAGATCGAGCGCGAGCGAGAGCCTGTCGCCCCCGGCGAGGCCTCCGGAGGTGTTCAGAAACACCACCTCCGGCCCACTCGCGCCCGGATGCAGAAAGGCCTTCGCCGATCCTGCCTGATGCAGAACCCCAAGACGCGCCCCCGAAGGCCCCGGGCAGAGCCCCACGCGCGCCGCGCCGTGGCTGCGCTCGAGGACGGGAGGGAGGGCGGAAAGGGCAGTCATGCATCGCTCCGGCGGCGGTGCCTCGATGCTAGCCATGCCGCCACCGCGCTCCAGCACGGGGGGCGCCCGGCCCGGGCGGGAGGGCCGCAATGCCGCGTGGATGCCCGCGAAACAGGCAGTCCGCCCAAGACGCAGGCAATGCCGAAACGCAGTCTTCAGGATCGCGGTAGACAGGGCGCGATCAGCGGCCCAAGCTGCGCACCGGCCCCCACGACGAAGAGGAGACGGGCATGTATGACGAGCGCTTCCTGCGCCGGGCCATCGCGCTTTCTGCCGAGGCCCTCACACGCCCGGGCTGCGAGCCCTTCGCCGCGGTGGTGGTGAAGGAGGGGCGGATCGTCGGCGAGGGGATCAACCGCTCGCAACTCACCCACGACCCGACCTCGCACGGCGAAACCGAGGCTATCCGCGAGGCCTGCCGCAATCTGGCAAGTGTCGATCTGCGTGGTTGCGATCTCTACAGCAGTTGCGAGCCCTGCGCGCTCTGCGTCGCGGCGATGGAGATCGCGGGCATTGCGCGGCTCTACTATGCCGCCGGTCTCGGCCAGTCGAACGCGGCGCTTGCGGCGCTGCCCGAGGCGGCGCGCTTTCCCATCGATTCGGGGCGGCTGCGCGCGCAGTGCGGTCTGCCGGTCGAGGAGCGCGCGATGCCCGCCCGCCAGGCGCTGGCGGGCGAGGCGGTGGCGGTCATCCGCGCCTGGGCAGACAAGGCACGCGCGGCGCGCTGAGGCCCGCCGCCGGGGCGGCGGCGGGCCGGGCGCTCATTCCTTGATGCCGGCCGCCTCGATCAGCGGGGCCCAGGTGTCGATCAGATCGGCCACCAGCGCCGTGTAATCGGCGCTCGACATCGCCCGGGGGCTGATCCCCAGTTCGGCAAGGCGCGCCTGCACCTCCGGGCTGGCGAAGACGGCGTTCACCGTCTCGTTGATCTTGGCCACCATCGCCGGATCCATCCCCGCCGGGCCGGAGACACCCACCCAGTTCTCGATGACAACGTCGTAGCCCTGTTCGCGGAAGGTAGGCAGGTCCGGGCTCTGCGGGTCGCGCTCGGTTGCGGCGATGGCAAGCGCCACCGCCTCGCCGTCCGCGATCATCGCGCGGTTCTGCCCCACCATGTCGTAGAAGCTGTCGAGAACCCCCGCGCGGAAGTCCTGGATCGCGGGCGCGCTGCCCTGGTAGGGCACGTGGATCGACTCGATCCCGAGCGCCGCGTCCACCGCCTCTCCGAGGATGTGCGAGATCGAGCCCACACCGCTCGAGCCGTAGGTCATGGGGTCGGACTTCACCTGCGCCACGAAATCGGCCAGCGAGGTGATGCCGGAGGACGGCTGCACGAAGAGCGCCGGCGCCGCCGCGCCGATGTAGGCGATGTGGGTGAAATCGCCCATCGTGTCGTAGGGGATCGACTTGAAGCGCGTCGGCGAGATGGTGAAGGGCGCGTTGTTCGACAGGATCAGCGTCGTGCCGTCGCCCGCCTGCTGGGCCACGTAATCGGCCGCGACCGTGCCCGCGGCGCCGGGACGGTTGTCCACCACCGCCTTCTGGCCGAAATCGGTGTCGAGGTGCTGGGCGAGCAGCCGGGCCACCAGGTCGCTCGTGCCGCCCGGCGGAAAGGTGACGACGATGCGCACCGGCGCGCTCGACCATGCGCCGGGTTCGGCCATGGCCTGCGGCGCGGCGGCGAGCGCCAGCGCCGCGAGGCCGACGCCGATCAGTGTCCTGCGGTCTTGTCTCATTGCTTGCTTCCTTCCTGTTGGGCCTGTCTGTGCGCCGCGCGCGCGCGGCGGCGGTTGCGCCCCGTGGAATACAGGGCGAAGACGATGATCGCGGCGGTGATCGCCAGCAGCGTGGCGCTGATCGGGCGTTCGAGGAACACCATCGGGTCGCCGCGCGACAAGAGCATGGTGCGGCGCAAGTGCTCTTCCATCATCGGGCCGAGCACGAAGCCCAGCAAGAGCGGCGCGGGCTCGAAGCGGAAGAGCCGCATCAGATAGCCGATGACGCCGATCACCAGCGTCAGCCACACGTCGAAGACGTTGTTGTTGAGGCTGTAGACGCCCATGCAGATCAGCACGACGATGGTGGGATACATGTAGCGGTAGGGAATGCGCAGCAGCCGCACCCAGATGCCGATCAGCGGCACGTTGAGGATCAAGAGCAGGATGTTGCCCACCAGGAAACTGGCCACCAGGCCCCAGAACATCTCGGGTTCGTCCACCAGCAGCCGCGGCCCCGGCGTGATGCCGTAGATCATCAGCGCGCCGATGACGATCGCCATGGGCGGGCTGCCCGGCACGCCCAGCGTCAGCGTGGGGATGAAGGCGGTCTGTGTGGCCGAGTTGTTCGCTGCCTCGGGCACCGCGACGCCAGCCACCACGCCGGTGCCGAAATCCTTGCGCTGCGGCGAGACGCGCTTTTCCACCGCATAGGCCAGCGCGGCCGCGATGGTCTGGCCGGTGCCCGGCAGCGCGCCGATGAACGATCCGATCGAACTGCCGCGCAGGATCGGCCCGGGGAGCGATTTCCACTCTGCGCGGGTGGGGTAGAAATCGTTGTAATCCACGGTCTGGGCAGCCGTGCCGCGAATGTTCGTGCGGATCGAGGCGATGACCTCGCTCACCCCGAAGAGCCCCATGGCGATCACCACGATATGCACGCCGTCGCGCAGTTCGGGAATGCCCATGGTGAATCGCAGCGTGCCGGTGGTGAGATCGATGCCGATGGTGCCCAGCATCAGCCCGGTGACCACCATCGCGATGCCCTTGAGCGCGCCGCCGTTGCTGACCGCCGAGGCGGCGATGAGCCCCAGCAGGATGACCGCGAAATAATCTGCCGGCCCGAAGGCGAGCGCCAGTTGCGCCAGCGAGGGCGAGAGCACGGCAATGACGATCATGCCGATGATCCCGCCGCCGAAGGAGGCCGTCGCCGTGGAGAAGAGCGCCACCCCCGCGCGGCCCTTCTTGGCCAGTTGATGCCCCTCGATCGCGGTGATCGAGGCCGCGGGCGTGCCCGGCACGTTGAGCAGGATCGAGGCGGTCGAGCCGCCGTATTCGGCGCCGTAGAAGACGCCCGCGATCATCACAAGCGCAGGCGTCGGGTCGAGGTAGAAGGTCAGCGGCAGGATCATGGCGATCGCCGCCATCGAGCCGATGCCCGGCAGCACGCCGATGAAGGTGCCGAGGAAGACGCCGATGAAGCAGTAGAGCAGGTTCTGCGGCTCCAGCACCGTCAGCAGGCCCTGCCCGAAATTGGCGAGAATATCCATGCCTACCACCCCGGAAACGGCTTGATCGGCAGGTTCACCAACTCGACGAAGACGAGCCAGCAGCCCAGCCCCACGCCAAGCCCCAGCGCCGCCTTGCCGGGCCACGAAAGGCTGCGGTCGGGCAGGCTGGCGACGATGACCGTCAGGAACACGCCCGGCACCAGCCCGATGCGCCCCACGGTGAGGGCGAAGACGGCGAGTGCCGCGCAGATCGCCAGCGCCGAGAGCCAGTCGGGCACCTCGGCCAGCCCGTCGCCGCGCCGCTCGACGACGCAGATCGCCGTGGCGAGCACCGCCAGCAAGAGCCCGGTGAGGAAGGGGAACGCCCCGGTGCCGAGCCGCCGCGGCTCGCCGAGCCCCAGTTGCAAGCCACCCACGATGAAGACGATGCTGACCGCGAGCAGGATCAGCCCGCCGATCTCGCCGCCCCAGCCGAGCGCGCCCCCGGACTCCCGCTCGGCCTCGTGTGGATCTCCGTCCTGCATCGTCAGCCCTCCCCGTCCGCGCCTGCGCCTGCGGGCTCCGCATCGCCGAAGGCCGCGCGCAGCCGCGACAGGCTGACGGTGGCCACCTCGCCCAGCGCGGTCTCGATCTCGGCGGCGCGGTCGGCGGCGAGCCGGCGCTCGAACTCGTCCAGCACGCTCGCCATGTCGGCATGGCGCACCAGCGCCGTGATGAAGGGAAAGCCGAAGCGCGCACGGTAGGCCGCGTTCAGCTCCGCCAGCCGGGCGCGATGGCTGTTGAGGGCCGAAGTCAGATCGAGTCTCCCCTGTTCACCCTGGGATTCGCGGGTCATCGACAGCGGATCGTCGGGCGCCAGTTCCGGGTGGGTCCGGAAGAGGGCGATACGCTCCGCCTCGTCCAGTCCATGGAGTTCGCGGCGGATGGCAAGCGCCAGCGCCTCGACATTCGCGAAGGGGCGCGCCTGTGCCACTTTCCGCGCCACATGCGGCGCCCTTTCGATCAGCGGTGAAACGAGTGCGAGCGCGTGCGCATCGTCCGCAGCGTTGAGATCGCCCAGCAGACTCATGCCGCACCCCCCTTTCGGAAAAGGCTACGAATCGAAAGCATTGCCGTCTATAGAATAATCCTCAGTATAGCATTCTGATTATTCGAACATATGCCCGCTTCACCCCGTCCCGGGAAGAGGGGGCGAGAGCCGGTCGAGCGCACCTGCGGCCATGTCGATCACCGCCCGGCAGAGCGCCGATTGCGGCATCTCGGCGTTCGAGATCAGCGAGATCGTCTGGCTGAACAGATCCGGGTCGCCGATCGGCACGAAGCGCAGCCGTCCGGAGAGGATTTCTGGCGCCGCGTCGAGTTCCGACGTGATGGCCACATGGCGCCCGGTGGCAACGAGCTGCTTCATGAGCTGGATCGAATTGACCTCCACCGAGGTCTTCGCCTGCTCGAAGATCCAGCCGTGCCGCAACGCCAGCAGCTTGCGGATCGAGAGCGCGGCGCTTTGAAAGACGACGGGGTGCGCGATGATCTCCTGCAGGCTCACGCATTCCAGCCGGGCCAGCGGATGCTCGGGCGTGGCGATGCAGCCCAGCGGAAACTCGCGGAACCAGTGGAAGGTCAGCATGTCGTGACGTGCCGCATTGGCGACCGCGGCGATGTCGTATTCGCCGTTGAGCACGCCCTTCACCGCATTGTCGGGGCTCATGATGGTGATCTCGGCCGTCACCCGCGGAAAGGCGCGCGCGATGTCGGCCACCAGCGCAGGCAGGAGCCCGTTCACCATGCTGTCCATCGCGGCGATGCGGAAATGTCCGTGCGCCACGCCACGCCCCGCCTCGATCACCGCCCAGAGCCGGGCATTGTCGAGCCGCCAGTCCCGCGCCAGATCGAGCACCAGCCGCCCGGCGGGGGTCAGCGTCATGCCCTTTGCATCGCGCTCGAAGAGAAGCTCGCCCAGCGCCCCCTCGATGGCCGCGATCTGGCGGTGGATCGCCGAGGCCGAGATCCCCAGCTCGCGCGAGGCAGCCTGGATCGAGCCGAGATGCGCCACCTGTTCGAGGTATTGCAGCGCCCGGGGAACGAGGTGCAGCGCCATGAGCCCTCCGTGACAGCCGCCCGCACAGGGGGGGTCGGGCATCAGCCTAACGCAGCGTTGCCAATTTTGGAATGTCACTTGCGTTCTCTTCGCGTAAAATGGAATTCCAGCGCGGCCCGTGGGCGGCAGGCGCAGCCAGACGGAGGCAGACATGGCGGAACGGCAGGGCGACGGGAAGGCAGGCGGCATCTCGATCCATGCCGTGGACATCGCCCATGGCGTGCCTGCCGCGGGTCTTGCGGTGCGGCTCTGGCATCTCGGCGGGACGCGCACCGAGATCGCCTCGGGCGACTGCGACGCGGGGGGGCTGCTGCAGCACCCGGCGGCCCAGGGTGTGGGCGTGCGCCGCGGGCTCTACGAGGTGGCCTTCGAGGTGGGCACCTTCTACCGCGCGCGCGGCGTGGCGCTGCCCGATCCCGCCTTCCTCGATGTGGCTGTCTTCCGCTTCGGCATCGACAGGCTGGCGGAGCACTTCCACCTGCCCTTCAAGTTCACCCCCTGGGGCTTCTCGCTCTTCCGCGGCGGCGCCTGAGGGAGCGCGAAGAGATAGGTGCCTTGGGCCACGCCGCCCGTCGCCCGGCTCTGCACCGCCGAGGTGCCGATCTTCCGCATCGAGACGATGGTGAAGACGGTGGCGAAGGCCTCGATCTCCTTCTCGTAGACGTCGCGGTGCGCCTCCACCGTCACGTCGCGCCCGGTGAGCCCGGTGCCGCCGGTCGAGAGGATCACGTCGATGCCCGGATCGGCGCACCATTCGCGCAGCTTGGCCGCGATCTCCGCGCGTTCGTCGCGGCAGATGTCGCGCGCGGCCAGCACATGGCCCGCCGCCTCGATGCGCGCGGCCAGCGTGTCGCCCGAGCGGTCCTCCGCCAGGCTGCGGGTGTCGGAGACGGTCAGCACCGCGATGCGCACGGGGATGAAGTCGCGGGCCATTCTCAATTCCTCTCCATCAGCGCCAGACGCAGCGCGAGCCCCGCGAAGATGGCCGCCGAAACCCGCGAAAGCCACCGCTGGAATACCGCGGAGCCTGCCAGCGCGCGCCCTACCCCGCCCGCGAACACGCCCACCGCGCCGTTGACCAGAAGCCCGCCCAGCGCGATCACGCCGCCCAGCAACAGGAACTGCGCCAGCACGCCGCCGCGCAAGGGATCGACGAACTGCGGGATGAAGGCGAGCACGAAGAGGATGACCTTCGGGTTGGAGAGGTTGACGGCAAGTCCCTGCCGGAAGGCCCGTCCCGGCGCGAGGCCCAGGGGGCGGCGGCGACCATCGCCCCCAGCCCCAGCCCTGCCAGCGCCACGTGCACCATCACGCCGAGCGCGATGCCCGCATCCGCCGCCAGCGCGGGCCGCGCACCGCCGCGCAGCCCCTGCCCGAGGCAGAACATCATGTCCGCCCCCGGCGTGAGGTTGAGCGCGAGCGCCGCGGGGACGAAGGCGGCGAGGATCAGCGGATCGACCGGCATCATCCCAGCCGCTCCTTCAGGCTCAGCAGGTCTTCCCATGCCTGCCGCTTGGCCGAGGGCGTGCGCAGCAGATAGGCCGGGTGGAACATGGGCAGCGCGGGCAGGCCCAGCGCCTCGGTCCACTGCCCGCGCAGCCGCGTGATGCCACGCCGGCCCAGAACCCCCTGGCAGGCGATGTTGCCCATGACCACCAGCACCTGCGGCGCCGCAAGCTCCACATGCCGCGCCACGAAGGGCCGCAGCATGGCGATCTCCTCGGGCGTCGGGTCGCGGTTCTGCGGCGGCCGCCAGGGCAGCATGTTGGCGATGTAGAGCGCCGCCGCCCCCTCGCCCCGGCGCGAGAGCCCGATGGCCGCGAACATGCGGTCCAGCATCTGCCCGGCGCGGCCCACGAAGGGCAGGCCCGCGATGTCC
>PHEG01000428.1 GCA_002842835.1 Alphaproteobacteria bacterium HGW-Alphaproteobacteria-2
TAGTCGTAGTCGCCGGGCCGGTCGAAGGCGCAGAGATACTGGAAATGCAGCCGGAAGAAGCGGCGTTTCAGCCGCGCCCAGGTCGCGGGGGAAAGCGTTTGCGTGAAGGCTGCCGAGATCACCAGCGGCCAGCGCTGCCGCCCGGGGCGGGCCACGCCGGTGACCGCCACGGGATCGCAGAGCGCGAAGCAGCAGCCATCTCCGGGCGCCGAGACATCGAGCCAGAAGATGCTTTCCTGTTCAGACATCACCTGAATGTCGGATCGTAAGCGATAAGCATATGGTAGAAAAGCGGCCATCGGAATGGCCTGTCCGAGGGTGAGGAACGCGAGCCGGCCGTCATCCGGCACCACGCCCGCGCGCACCAGATCCGCCAGCACCGAGACGGCGACATGCGCGCCCGAGGAATGGCCGACGACCAGCACCTCATCGGCGCCCCCCGCCAGCGCCTCGCGGATGCGCACGGCGAAACCGGCGATGCGCGCCTCCAGCTCCGGCGGGTAGGCGCCCCCGAGCCGCGCGGAGAAGGCATAGTCGTTGAGCAGGTAATAGGCGTAGAGCCGCCCGTCGCGCGCCTTGAACCAGGCCATCAGCGGCCAGACCAGCGCCAGCCCCAGCGCCCAGCCGAGCCACCCGGGCAGCCAGAGCCCGGCAAGCGCCGACACGCCCCAGGCCATGAGCAGCGCAAGCGCCAGTTGTCCCAGCAGCATCACAACCGGGTAGAACCCCGCGATGAAGACCGGTCCGCGGCGCAGACGCAGCATGGCGGCGAGCGCGCCGGAGCGGATGTTGACCCAGGCGGTGCGCGCCATGAGCAGATAGGTGGCGGCAATGCCCGCGCGCATCGAGGCACGCACGATGTCCGACCAGATCAGCACCTCGAAGCCGGACTCGATCCGCGCGCCCTCGATGGTGGCCGTGACATCCCAGCCGTAAACCTCGGCGCCGGGGCGTCCCGCAACCGCAATCTCGTGGCCCGAGACGGCGGCCTGCGCGGCGGCCTCCTTGCGGTAGAGTTCGCGGTAGCGGCGGGGGTGAAACGGATCGTAGCCGGGGATGTAGAACACCCTCCGGCGCGCCACGCGCGATACTGCCGATGCCTGCCCGTCGCTCATCGCCTGCCTCTTTGCGTCAGCATAGGCGCATTGCGGGCCGGAATTAAGCCCCGCGGCCGGCAGGGGCGGCTCAGGCCTTGATCAGGCCCATGCTCTCGAGCTTCAGGATCACCTGATGGGCGCAGTTGTCCACGTCCACGTTCTCGGTGTCCACGCGCAACTCAGGGTTCAAGGGCTCCTCGTAAGGGTCAGATATGCCAGTGAATTCCTTGATTTTTCCCGCGCGCGCCTGCTTGTAGAGCCCCTTGCGGTCGCGGCGCTCGCATTCCTCGATCGAGGTGGCGACATGAACCTCGACGAAGGCGCCATAGGCCTCGATCATCTCGCGCACCGCGCGGCGGGTGGCGGTATAGGGCGCGATCGGCGCACAGATCGCGATGCCGCCGTTCTTGGTGATCTCCGAGGCGACATAACCGATGCGGCGGATGTTGATGTCGCGGTGCTCCTTGGAGAAGCCGAGCTCCGAGGACAGGTGCTTGCGCACCACGTCGCCGTCGAGCAGCGTCACCGGGCGCCCGCCCATCTCCATCAGCTTGACCATCAGCGCGTTGGCGATGGTGGACTTGCCCCACCTCGGGGAAGGAGAACCATTCGGGGATTTCGAGCCCCTCGCGCAACCGGCGGCGCAACTCGGTGCCGGAGATGTCGAGGATGGTTGCACCCTCTTCGACCTCGTCGCGCGGTTCATATTGCGCGCGTTCCTGCACATAGACCATCTGTTTGAAATCGACCATCTCGATGCCGATTTCCTCCTGGTGCTGGCGGAAAAGATCCTGCGCGTCATAGGGGCCGTAGAAATCCGCGCCCGCGCTGTTCTTGCCCGGCCCGGCATGGTCGCGGCCCACGATCATGTGGGTGCAGCCGTGGTTCTTGCGGATAAGCCCGTGCCAGACCGCCTCGCGCGGGCCGGCCATGCGCATGGCGAGGTTCAGGAGGCTCAGGTGCGTCGTCGCCGCCGGATACTTGTCCAGTACCGCCTCGTAGCAGCGCACCCGGGTGAAGTGATCAACATCGCCAGGCTTGGTCATGCCGACGACCGGATGGATCAGCAGGTTCGCCTGCGCTTCCTTGGCGGCGCGGAAGGTCAGTTCCTGATGCGCGCGGTGCAGCGGGTTGCGCGTCTGGAAGGCCACGACGCGCCGCCAGCCCAGCTTGCGGAAGAAGGCGCGCAGCTC
>PHEG01000429.1 GCA_002842835.1 Alphaproteobacteria bacterium HGW-Alphaproteobacteria-2
ACGGGGCTCGCGGCGCTCATCGCCACGCACAACCCCGACCTTGCCGCGCGCATGGACCGCACCGTGCGGCTCGACGCGGGCCGCGTCGTCTGAGGTCACGACGGCTCCGGCCTACGCCCCCGCGCCGTGCTTGCCTGCGTCCCACCCCGGCATCGCCCGCGCGGCCACGGCGGCTGGATGCGCCTCCATCTCGGTCGCCATCGTGTCGTTCCAGCGGTTGAGATAGCCGAAGAGCGCGATTGCCCCGACGATCTCGATGACCTCGGCCTCGCTGAAATGCGCCTTCAATGCCTCAAAGTGCCGTGCCTCTACCGTATTCGGCACCCCCGCTGCCTCCCGTGCAAGCACCAGCGCCGCACGCTCGGCGGGCGTGAAGAGCGGCGATGTCTCGCACTCCCAGACCGCGGCGATCTTGTCGTCGGGCACGTCATAGACATGGCTGAGATTGGCCATGTGCCCCTGGCAGTAGCGGCAGCCGGTGGCCATCGAGGTCATCAGCGCGATCATCATCTTCAGCGCCTCGGGCACCGTGCCTTCATAGAGGATGACCTGGTTCAGTTCCATGAACGCCTGCGCGATGTTTGGCCTGCGCGCCATGGTCAGAATCGAGTTGGGCAGGAACCCGCGGATCCGGTCATAGCGCGCGAAACGTTCCTCGAACTGCGGCAGATCGGCCCGGTCGAGCGGGGCGATATGGGGCATGGGTCTCGTCTCCTCGATTGCGCCTAGCGTGCCCAGTAGTCTTCCGGCAGCGCGGGCAGCAATTTACCCGTGCAGTCGCCGAAGCCGATGCGGTAGCCGTCGCCCAGCGCTGCGCCGCGAAAGGTGAGCGTGTCGCCATCTTCGAGGAAGCTGCGCGTCTCGCCCGTCTCCAGCGTCAGCGGCTCCTTGCCGCCCCAGGAAAGCTCCAGAAGCGAGCCGCGCGCGCCCTTCTCCGGTCCCGAGATGGTGCCCGAGCCCAGCAGGTCGCCCGCGTTCATCGCGCAGCCCGCCGTGGTGTGATGCGCCAATTGCTGCGCGGCGGAGTAATACATCTCGCCATAGCTGGTGCGGGTGATCGTTGTGGCGCGCGCCGCGCCCTCGGGGCGCAGGTCCACCTCCAGCGCGATATCGTAAAGCATCGGCCCCGGCTCGGCCAGATACGGCAACAGCGGCACCTCGCGCGGCGGAGTCGAAACGCGGAAGGGCTCCAGCGCCGCCTTCATCACGATCCAGGGGGAAATCGTGGTCGCCGTCGCCTTCGCCTGGAAGGGGCCCAGCGGCTGATACTCCCAGGCCTGGATGTCACGCGCCGACCAGTCGTTGAGCAACACATAGCCAAAGATCATCGCGTCGGCCTCGGCCACACTGACGGGCTGGCCAAACTCCGAGGTCCGGCCCACCACCGCGCCCATTTCCAGCTCGAAATCGAAGCGACGCGAGGGCGCGAAATGCGGCACCTCGGCGGTCGGCGGCTTCAGGGCGGCAGCGCGTTCTCGGCGCCGCGGAACATGGTGCCCACATTGGTGGCATGGTGCCGCCCGGCGTAGAAATCGGTGAACTCCGCCACCGCGAAGGGCAGGTGCAGCATGGCATCCGCCATCGCCACCAGATGCGGCTCCACCGCCGCGCGCTCACCCGCGCCCTCGGCCAGCAGTTCCGTCAGCCGCGCGCGGAAGGCCGCCCAGGCCCCCGGCCCCAGCTCCATGAACTCGTTCCAGAACGGGAGATCGAAGACCGCCACCTCGTCGGGCGCGATCAGCCCCGCCGCCTCAAGCCCGGTGACATCGAGGATCATCTCGCCGATCGCCACGCCGCAGCGCGGCTCGGCCTCGCCCAGCGAGAACACCCCGCAGGGAAGGTTGTTGAGCGGAAAGTCGGTGTCGGGCGCGTTGGCGCTCTCCACCCAGCTTTTCAGAAGCGGCATGCGGTTCTCTTCCCTGTCGGTTCAATTGTGAAAGGGGCGCGCTCCGCCCCCTTCAATGTTCCTGAAATACTCCGGGGGGCGGCCCCGCGCCAGCGGGGCCGGTGGGGGGCAGCGCCCCCCTATTTCACCCCGGGCGTGCCGTCGAACTTCTTCTCCAGCCCGTCCCAGCAGTCGATGTAATCGTCCTGCAGCGGTGCCTCGGTGGCGGCGAAGCGGGTCAGATGCTGCGGGAAGCGGGTCTCGAACATGAAGGACATGGTGTTGTCGAGCTTCTCCGGCCCGAGGTTCGCGTTCGACGCCCCCTCGAAGGCCGGCCGGTCGGGGCCGTGCGGCAGCATCATGTTGTGCAGGCTCACGCCGCCGGGCACGAAGCCCTGCGGCTTGGCGTCATACTGGCCATAGATGTTGCCCATCAGCTCGGACATGATGTTCTTATGATACCACGGCGGGCGGAAGCTGTGCTCGGCCACCATCCAGCGCTCGCGGAACAGCACGAAGTCGATGTTCGCCGTCCCCGGCTGGCCCGAGGGCGCAGTGAGCACGGTGAAGATCGACGGGTCGGGGTGGTCGAACAGGATCGCGCCCACGGGGCTGTAGGTGCGCAGATCGTATTTGTAGGCGGCGTAGTTGCCGTGCCAGGCCACCACGTCGAGCGGCGAATGCCCGATCCAGGTCTCGTGGAACTGGCCGCACCACTTGACCACCACGCGGCTCTTCGCCTCGCGATCCTCGAAGGCGGCGACAGGGCATTTGAAGTCGCGCGGGTTGGCCATGCAGTTGGCACCGATCGGCCCGCGGCCCGGCAACTGGAACTTCTGGCCGTAGTTCTCGCAGACGAAGCCGCGGCAGGGGCCTTCCAGCACCTCGACGCGGTAGACGAGCCCGCGCGGGAGGATGGCGATCTCCTTGGGCTCCAGGTCAATGATGCCGAGTTCCGTGCAGAACCTGAGCCGCCCCTGCTGGGGAACCACCAGAAGCTCCGAGTCGGCCGAGAAGAAATATTCATCCACCATCGACTCGGTGACGAGATAGACATGGGTCGCCATG
>PHEG01000430.1 GCA_002842835.1 Alphaproteobacteria bacterium HGW-Alphaproteobacteria-2
TTCGATCCGCTTCTCGTGCTGGCCCTGGATGATGCGGTGCACATAGACCCCGGGCAGGTGGATGCAGTCGGGGTCGAGGCTGCCGCGCGGCACGATCTCCTCCACCTCCACCACGCAGACACGTCCGCATTTCGCCGCCGGCGGGTTGAAGTTGCGCGAGGTCTTGCGGAACACGAGGTTGCCTGTGTCGTCGGCCTTCCACGCCTTGACGATCGACAGATCGGCGACGATGGCGCGCTCGAGAATGTAGGTCTCGCCGTCGAAGTCCTTGCGCTCCTTGCCCTCGGCGATCACGGTGCCGACGCCGGTCTTCGTGTAGAAGCCCGGAATGCCCGCGCCGCCCGCGCGCATGCGTTCGGCCAGCGTGCCCTGCGGGTTGAATTCCAGCTCCAGCTCACCGCTCAGGTACTGGCGCATGAACTCCGCGTTCTCGCCCACGTAGGAGGACATCATCTTCCTGATCTGCCTCGTCTTCAGCAGGATGCCGAGGCCGAAGTCGTCCACGCCGCAGTTGTTCGAGGCGACCGTCAGGTTCTTCGTGCCCGCATCTCGGATGGCGGCGATCAGCAACTCCGGAATGCCGCAGAGTCCGAAGCCGCCGGCGGCGATGGTCATTCCGTCGAACAGAACCCCGTCGAGCGCCTCCGTCGCCGAGCCGTAGATCTTCCTCATGGGTTGCTCCCCCGTGTTATCCGTCGCGTGCCGTTGTGGCGAGGCCGGGCAGGGCTGTCAATGCCGCGCCGCGGCGCCGGGCTCAAGCGGGCGGCGCCAGCAGCAGCGCTGCCATCTCGCCGATCATCACGTCATGCAGCGCGCGCAGCCGCTCGCCTGGCTGGCGGCGCATGTAGGTCTCGGCCAGCGGGTCGGGCGCGTCGATGCGGCTGCCTGCAAGTTCCGCGATCACCCCATGGCCGCAGAATGGCACATACATCTCGGAATAGCCGCCCTCGTGCACCAGCACGAGCCGCCCGCCGCAGAGCCCGCGCGCGGCCTCCATCAGCATCGCCGTCATGCGCCGGAAGGTGGCCGCCGTGGCCATCATGCGCGACAGCGGGTCGATCAGCGCCGCGTCGAAGCCGCAGGCGACGACGATGGCGTCGGGGCGGAAGGCTTCCAGCGCCGGGACAACGATGCGCTCGATCGCCGCGAGATAGGCGTGATGCCCGGCACCGGGCGGCAGGGGGATGTTGAGGTTCGCCCCCAGCCCCGCGCCCCGCCCGCGGTCGGCCAGATGCCCGGTGTCCTCGGGGTAGTTGCGTTCCTGATGCAGCGAGATCGTCAGCACCTCGGCGCGCTCGTAGAAGATCGCTTCGGTGCCGTTGCCGTGGTGCACGTCCCAGTCAACCACCGCGATGCGCCGCGCGAGGCCGGCGGCCAGCGCCGCCTCCACCGCGATGGCGATGTTGGCCAGCAGGCAGAAGCCATTTGGCCACTCTGGCAGGCAATGATGCCCCGGCGGGCGCGAGAGCGCATAGGCGTTCGCGTGACGCCCCTCCAGAACGCCGAGGAGTGCCGCCTTCGCAAGCCCGGCCGACAGCGCCGCGATCTCGAAGCCGCCGGGGCCGAAGGGCGTCTGCTCGCCCAACTCCCCGCCGCCCGCGTCCGAGAGGGCCTTGAAGCGATCGAGGAAGGCGGGAGGGTGCACCCGCGCAAGGTCGGCACGGGTCGCGGGCTCC
>PHEG01000025.1 GCA_002842835.1 Alphaproteobacteria bacterium HGW-Alphaproteobacteria-2
GGCAGGCTTCGGGCAGTTCCGCGATCCGCCCCGCGCCGAAGCGGATGGCGGTGGGATAGGACCAGTTGGCGCGCAGCGTCATGCCAGTTTCCTCAGGTGATAGGATTTCGGCCGGGTGAGGTTGTGATAGCCGATGACCGACAGCGCGCCGCCCCGCCCGGTGTTCTTGCAGCCGGTCCAGCACAGCGCCGGGTCGAGATAGTCGCAGCGGTTCATGAAGACGGTGCCGGTCTCGACCGCCGCGCCGATGCGCGCCGCGCGGTCGAAGTCCGATGTCCAGAGCGAAGCGGTGAGGCCGAATTCGCTGTCGTTCATCAGCCGGATCGCCTCGGCATCGCCCGAGACCTTCATGATGCCCACCACCGGCCCGAAGGTCTCGTCGCGCATCACGCGCATGGCGTGGGTGACACTCACGAGTACTTGCGGCGCGACGTAGCAGCCGCCGTCGTCGGCCGGAAAGAGCCCCGGGTCGATCAGCCCCTGCGCCCCCGCCGCCAGTGCCTCGGAGACCTGCGCGCGGACCTCGGCGGCGAAGCGGGCGTTGGCCATGGGGCCCAGCGTGGTGGCCTCGTCGAGCGGGTTGCCGAGTCTGAGTTTCTCGACCTCCGCCACCGAGGCCGCCACGAAGTCGTCATAGAGGCGTTCATGCACATAGATGCGTTCGATCCCGCAGCAGCATTGCCCGGCGTTGTAGATCGCCCCGTCCATCAGCCCCGCTGCGGCGGCGGTCACGTCGGCATCCTCCATCACATAGGCCCTTCACCGAGCCTGTGAAATTGACGAAACCGAAGCGCCCGGCAGCGATGAGCCGCTCGGTGGTGGCATGGTCGAGCAGCAGGTTCTGGAACACCTCCTCCGGCACGCCGCCCGCATGCAGCGCCTCGGCCAGCCGCGCGCCCGCCAGCGGCGTCTGGCTCGCGTGCTTCAGTACCACGGCGTTCCCGGCGATCAGCGCGGGCACGACGGTGTTGATCGCGGTCAGGAACGGGTAGTTCCAGGGTGCCACCACCAGCACCACGCCATGGGGCTGGCGCGCGATATAGCGCCGGGCGCGGGTGCTCTCCTCGGCCACAACGGGGGCGAGCGCATCTGCCGCGATGCCCGCCATGTACTCGGTGCGCTCGCGCACGCCGCCGAACTCGCCGCCATAGCGCACCGGGCGGCCCATCTGCCGGGCAAGCTCCGGCACGATGGCGTCATTCATCGCCCCCAGCCTGTCGATGCCCGCGCGCACCCGCGCGATGCGCTCCTCCAGCGGCCGCGCCGCCCAGGCCCCCTGCGCGTCCTTCGCACGCGCCACCGCGGCCTCTGCCGCCGCCGGCGCCAGCGCGGGCGCCTCGAAAACCACCGATCCGTCGATCGGCGAGATGCATCGGATCATGCTCATTCCCGTCACCCTCAGATAGATCCCGGCAGCGGCCTGCAATCGCCCTGCCGTCTTCATCGTTCCCAAAATACTCCAGGGTCCGGGGCAGAGCGCCGGGATTTCCGCCACAGCCTGATCCCGGCCGCCTCACGCCCGCTCGAAACCGCGCGCCACCTCCCAGTCGGTCACCACGCGGTCGTATTCCGCCTGCTCCCACAGCGCCGCGTGGTGGTAATGGTCCACCACCTCGTCCCCGAAGGCCGCGCGCAGCAACTCCGAGCCCGTCAGCGCCTCGGCGGCTGCACGCAGCGTGCGCGGGATTGTGCGCGCTCGTTCCGCCGCATAGGCATCTCCGGTGAATTCGGGCTCCAGCTCCAGCCGCATCTCGATGCCGTCGAGCCCGGCGGCGAGCAGCGCCGCTGCGGCGAGATAGGGATTGAGGTCCGAGCCCCCCACGCGGCATTCGACCCGCACGGCCTTCGTTCCCTCGCCGCAGACCCGGTAGCCCGCGGTGCGGTTGTCGCGCGACCAGATCGCCTTGGTCGGCGCGAAGGTGCCCGCGGCGAAGCGCTTGTAGGAATTGATGTAGGGCGCGAGGAAATACGTGATCTCGTCGGCATGGGCCAGCAGGCCCGCCATGTAATGGCGCATCATCGAGGACATGCCCGCGGGCGCGTCGGCATCGAAGAAGAGCGCCTCACCATCGGGCGACCAGAGCGACTGGTGGACGTGGCTCGACGATCCAGCCCGGTCGTGGCGATACTTGGCGAGGAAGGTGGCCGCACGCCCTTGTGCCCAGGCGATTTCCTTCACCGCGAGCTTGACCAGCACATGGGTGTCGGCGGTGTCGAGCGCATCCGAATAGCGGATGTTCACCTCGCCCTGGCCCGCATCGGCCTCGCCCTTGGTGTTCTCGACGGGCACGCCCGCGCCATAGAGCCCGTTGCGGATCGCGCGCATCACCGCCTCTTCCTTGGTCGTCTGGAAGATGTGGTAGTCCTCGTTGTAGGGGCCGATCGGCGTCATGCCGTGATAGCCCTTGTGGCGCAGCGTCTCGTAACTTTCCTCGAAGAGGAAGAATTCGAGCTCGGTCGCCATCATCGGCACGAGCCCCATCGCGCGCGCACGGGCGATCTGGCCCTTCAACAGTGCGCGCGGGCTGTGCGGCACGTCGGCGTGGCTGTGGTGATCGAGCAGATCGGCCTGAACCAGCGCCGTGCCCTCGAGCCAGGGGATGCGGCGCAGCGTCGCCAGATCGGGCTTCATCACGTAGTCGCCGTAGCCCGCTGCCCAGCTTGTCGCGGCATAACCGGGCACGGTGTTCATCTCCATGTCAGTTGCCAGCAGGTAGTTGCAGCAATGGGTCTCCTGCCAGGCGCTGTCGATGAAGTGCTGCGCGTGAAAGCGCTTGCCCATCAGGCGACCTTGCATGTCGGTGGCGCAGACGATCACGGTATCGATCTCGCCGAGCGCTGCGGCCTCGGCGAGGGCTTCGAAGGAAAGGTTGCCGGGCATGGGGGCCTCTGTCGTTGGCGGGCGGGGCCCGGGCCGGAATGGCCCGGGCCGGGTTCGCGTCAGGTATAGCGGTAGGGCCGTCCGGCCTTGTCCATGGCGGCGTTGTAGGCCTTGAAGATATCGACGACCTTCTTCGCCGTGTCGTTCTCCTTGGCGATGTCGTCCCAGAAGACGCGCGCGGCCGCCTCGACCTGCGCCCATTCGGCATCGGGGATCGTGGTGAGCTGCATCTTGGTGCCTTCCACGCGCAGCCGCGCCTCGCCGCCCCAGTACCAGTGCTGGCGGTAGTAGTGGCTCTGCTCGAAGCAGACGCGCAGCAGCTCCTTCAGGTGGTCGGGCACCTCGTTCCAGCGGTCCATGTTGGCGAAGAAATGTCCGATCCAGGCGCCCGAGATGTTGTTGGTGAGGAAGTAGTTGGTCACATCCGCCCAGCCCACCGTATAGTCCTCGGTGATGCCCGACCAGGCGATGCCGTCGAGCTCGCCGGTCTGCACGGCGACCTCGATATCCTCCCATGGCAGTGTGACCGGCACCACGCCGAACTGCGCAAGGAACCTCCCGGCGGTGGGGAAGGTGAACACACGCTTGCCCTTCAGGTCCGCCAGCCTGTGGATCGGGTCCTTGGTGGCGAAATGGCACGGGTCCCAGGCGCCGGCGCTGATGTGCTTCACGCCCACGCGGGAATACTGCTCGTCCCAGATCTCGTTGAGACCCCACTGGTTGAAGAGCACCGGCACGTCGAGACTGTAGCGGCTGGCGAAGGGGAAGTAGCCGCCGAAGACGGTGACCTCGGTCGGGCTTGCCATGCTGTCATCGTCGGACTGCACCGCGTCGATCGTTCCGCGCTGGAGAGCCTGGAAAAGCTCGCCGGTCGGCACGAGCTGATCAGCGTAGAAGAGTTCGATCTGCATCTGCCCTGCGGCGATCTTGTTGAAGCTGTCGATGGCAGGCTTGATCACATGCTCGCCCAGGGCAGGGCCTGCATAGGTCTGCAGTCGCCAGCGGAGTGGCGCCTGGCCCAGTACCGCGGGCGCGGCGAGGGTAGAGGCACCGGCGGCGAGCGCGCCGGTGGCGAGGAACTTGCGTCTTGTTGTCGTCATGGTCGTGCCTCCTGGCTGTCGGTTGGGCTGAGGGCGGTTCCGCCGCCCCGGTTGGTTATCTGTTGAAGACGAGATCGGGCAGGAAGAGCGCAATGTCGGGGAAAGCCATCACCAGCGCCAGCGCGAGGATCATCACGCCGACGAAGGGGACGATCGAGCGGTAGATGTCGGCCAGCGAAACCTCGGGCGGCGCCATGGCGCGCATCAGAAACAGGTTGTAGCCGAATGGCGGCGTCATGTAGGCGATCTGCGTGGTGATGGTGTAGAGCACACCATACCAGATCAGGTCGAAATCGAGCGCGGCGACGAGCGGCACATAGAGCGGCGCCACGATCACCAGCATCGCAGTGTCGTCGAGGAAGGTGCCCATCAGCAGGAACGAAAGCTGCATCAGGATCAGGATTTCCCAACGTCCCAGATGCAGGTTGTCGAGGAAGAGGCCCTTCAGCGCATCCACCGCCCGGAGACCGTCGAAGATCGCCCCGAAGGCGAGCGCGGCGAGGATGATCCACATGAACATGCAGCTTATGGCAAGCGTCTGGCGCGTCGAAGTCTCGAACACCGCCCAGGTGAGCCGCCGCTTGACGAGCGCCGCCGTCGTGGCCGCCAGCGCGCCGATCACCGAGCTTTCCACCAGCCGCGTGTAGCCGGTGACGAAGGGCACCATCATCACGAGGAAGATGCCGAGCGGCAACAGCCCCGCCAGCAGCAGCCGGTATTTCTCGGCCCGGGAGACTGCGGCGCGCTCCTCGGCCGAGAGGACCGGCCCGAGTTCGGGGCTGATGCGGCAGCGCAGCCAGACATAGGCGACGAAGAGCCCCGCCATCATCAGGCCCGGCAGTACGCCCGCGAGCCAGAGTTGTCCCACCGGCTGACGCGCGATCATCGCATAGAGCACAAGTACCACCGAAGGTGGCACCAGGATGCCGAGCGACGATCCCGCCTGTATGACCCCCGTTACCATGCGCTTGTCGTAGTTGCGTTTCAGCAGTTCCGGAAGCGCGATCGTGGCGCCGATCGCCATGCCCGCCACCGATAGCCCGTTCATGGCCGAGATGAGCACCATCAGGAGGATCGTGCCGATGGCGAGCCCTCCGGGCACCGGCCCGAACCAGACGTGGAACATGCGGTAGAGATCGTCGGCGAGCCGACTCTCGCTCAGGATGTAGCCCATGAAGATGAACATCGGCAGCGTGATGAGCGGAAACCAGTTCATCAGCTTGAGCGCCTGCGCGAATGCCAGGTCGTGCCCGCCCCGGTCGCCCCAGAGCCAGAGCGCGAAGACCACCGCGACGAAGCCGATGATGCCAAACATCCGCTGCCCGGTCATCAGCAACATCAACATCGAGCCGAACATCAGAAGGGCGATCATGTCGGTGGACATCAGATCTCCTTGCCGCGCAGCTTCGCGATGTCGCGGATCAGGATGGCGGTGCACTGTGCCAGCATCATCACGATGCCAAGCACCATGACGATCTTGACCGGCGCCATATAGGGCCGCCACAGCCCGCGCCGCCGCTCGGCGTATTCGAGCGCGTATTGCGTGCTCTCGATGCCGCCCCAGAGCAGCACGCCCAGATAGATGAAAAGCGCGAGGATTGTGATGCAGTCCACCGCCGCCTTCGTCCGATCGGACCACGCGCCATAAAGCAGGTCCATGCGCACCGCCGAGCCCAGTTGCAGCGAATAGGCGCCGCCGATCATGAAATAGCCCATCAGCAGGAACTGCCCCATCTCGTCGGTCCAGATCTCGGGAGTGAGAAATCCGCGCGATACGGCGCCCCAGAGCAGCACCGCCATCAGCGCGAAGAGCGAGAACATCGCCACCCGTCCCAGGCGGCGGTTGAAACCTTCCACGAGATGCACATAGGCGACGAGGGCGCGGGGCATCACGCAGCCTCCGGCGCTGTCAGGGCAGGCGCGAGATGCGCGGCGAGTGCCGCGGCCATTTCCGCCTGTGCCGCGGGAGTGGCGATCAGGTCGTTGCGGATCTCCAGCATCACGTTGAGCAGCCCGCGCGGCAGCGCCTGATCACGGAGCGTATGGGTCACGCCGTCCTCGGGCCCGTAGGGCGCGTTGCGCGCCACCTGCCAGCGGCCAGCGGCGGCGAGCCGGGCGAGCAGCCGGTCGGCGAGCCTGTTGTCGGCATCGTGCAGCACGCCGATCTCCACTGTGCGTGGCTGGCCCATGAAGACCGGCGTGAAGCTGTGCACGGTGACCAGCGCCACCGCCCGCCCCGCGGCGAGGCGCCGCCCGATCAGGCCCGAGAGCGTGGCGCGGAAGGGGTGGTAGAATGTCGCGGCGCGCGCGGCGCGCTCTGCATCATTGAGCCCAGCGTTGCCGGGGATGTCGAACACCTCGCTGCGCGCGGCGATGGCGTCGGGCGCCTCGGGCGGGCGGTTGCAGTCGTAGGCGAGGCGCGAGAAGCGCGCGGCCACCAGCGGTGCGTCGAGCGCGGCGGCCAGCCCTTCGGCCACGCCGAGCGCACCCGGATCCCAGGCGATGTGGGCGCTGCGAAGGTCAGGCGGCAGGCCAAGATCGCCAAGCCGGGCAGGCAGCCGGTGTGCGGCGTGCTCGCAGACCACCAGCGCAGAGCCGGATGCATCGGGGTGCGTCACCGCCACGGGCGGGCCGTCCGCCTCGGTCAGCAGGTCGGTTGCGAGCGAGACGGACATTCGTTCCCCCCTGTCCCTGAAAAGAATGGAACATTGATTCGATTCTCGTCAATATCTATTCAGTCGCGGCGCCGGGAGGAGCGATGGCTGGCCCCGAGAGAACTGTGGCCGAGCGGCTGGAGGACGGTTTCGCCGCGCTCACCCGGGCCGAGCGGCAACTGGCCGGCGTGCTGCTGGAAGGCTATCCGGCGGCAGGGTTGCAGCCGATGCCGGCACTCGCTCGGGCGGCGGGCGTCTCGACGCCCTCGGTGGCGCGGCTGGTGCAGAAGCTGGGCTTCGGCGGTTTCGCCGAGTTCCAGGCGGCGCTGCGCGACGAGGTGCAGGCGCGCATGTCGAACCCGCTTGCCAAACTTGCACCCTGGGCGGCTGAAGGCGGCGAGACGCATCTTCTGGGCCGCTTCGCCGAGGCGGTGGTCGGCAACCTGCGCCAGAGCCTCGGCCGCATCGACCCGCGGGAATTCGACGCGCTCTGCGCGCTCCTGGCCGACCGGCGACGGCGCGTGATGCTGCTGGGCGGGCGCTTCACCCGGGTGCTGGCCGACTACCTGCACCGCCACCTTCAGGTCAGCCGCCCCGGTGTGTCGAACCTCGGCGGCGAGGCCGACACCTGGCCACATGCCCTGCTTGATCTGCGTGAGGGCGACGTTCTGGTGGTCTTCGACATCCGCCGCTACGAGACGGCGCTGTTGCGCATTGCCGAGATCGCCGCTGGGCGCGGTGCCGAGATCGTGCTCTTTACCGATCAGTGGGGCTCGCCCATCGCCGGGCTCGCACGCTACCGGCTGCACGCCCGCATCGAGGTGCCATCGGCGTGGGATTCCTCGGCTGTGCTGATGGTGCTGGCCGAAGCGGTGGTGGCGGGCGTTCAGGCGCGCGACTGGGAGGCCACCGCGCCGCGCATCGAGGAGTTGGAGACACTCTTCGAGACCACCCGTACCTTCCGCAAGTTCACCTGATCAGGCCCCCGTGCGGTGCCGCCCCCCTCGCGCTGGCAATTCCCGGAGAATCGCTTAGCATTCCCCGATCATGCGTCCCGAAGCCGCAGCGCAATCACCGACAGGAGGAAGAAGCATGTTCAACAAAGCCATAACTGCGCTGGCGGCCGGTCTGGCGCTGGCCGCCCCCGCAGCGCAGGCGCAGACGCAGATGCCCTTTGCGCTCGACTGGAAGTTCGAGGGACCCGCGGCGCCCTATTTTGCCGCGCTCGACAACGGCCATTTTGCCGCCGAGGGGCTGTCGGTGGAGGTTTCGGCCGGGCAGGGCTCGCTCGACGCGATCCCGAAGGTGGCTACCGGGGCCTTCCCCGTGGGTTTCGCCGACATCAACAGCCTCGTGCGCTTCCTCGACCAGAACCCCGGCGCGCCGGTGACTGCCGTGATGATGGTCTATGACAAGCCGCCCTTCGCCATTGTCGGGCTGCATTCGCGCGGGGTGTCCGCACCGAAGGATCTCGAGGGCCGCGTTCTGGGCGCGCCGCCGCCCGATGGGGCCTGGGCGCAGTTCCCCGCCTTCGCCTCGGCCAACGCTCTTGACGTCTCGAAGATCACCGTCGAGCCGGTGGGCTTCCCCACGCGCGAGCCGATGCTGGCAGAGGGCAAGGTCGATGCCGTCACCGGCTTCTCGTTTTCGGCCTATCTCAACCTCGTGCGGCTGGGCGTGGCGCCCGACGACATTTCGGTGATCCTGATGGCCGATCACGGGCTGGCGCTCTATGGAAACGCGGTGATCGTGAACACCGATTTCGCTGCAGCCAGCCCCGAGAAGGTGACCGGCTTCATCCGGGCGGTGGCCAGGGGCTGGAAGGATGCCGCGGCCGACCCTGAAGCCGCGGTAGACATGCTGATCAAGCGCAACCCCGCCGCCGACAAGGCGCTGGAGGTGGAGCGCTTGAAGCTGGCGCTCGATGCGAACGTGCTGACCGACGACGTGAAGGCCAATGGCATGGGCCGGGTGGACCCGGCGCGCATGGCCAGGGCACTGGAGCAGATTTCCGAGAACTACACGTTCCAGAACCCGCCCGATGCGTCGCTCTATTTCACCGACGCCTATCTGCCCGACGACGGCAGCCTGAAAATCGACTGATCCTCGCCCGTGAGATGCGCGCCGCCCGGTCAGGCAGCGCACCCCGTCCCGGACGGAGAAGCCGATGGACCTGATCACGATCCGCGACGATCCCCGAGGGCAGTTTCTGCGCGGTGGTCGGCCCCTCGGGCTGTGGCAAATCCACACTGACGCGGCTGATCGCAGGGCTCATGATCCCCGATGCGGGCGAGGTCTGGCTGCATGGCGCGCGTGTGACCGGCCCGCGCTCCACCGTGGGGATGGCCTTCCAGAACCCGGTGCTGTTGGAGTGGCGCACAATCCTGGAGAACGTGATTCTGCCGCTCGAGATCGTGGCGCCGAGGATGCCCCGGCGCGAGCGCGTGGCCCGGGCGGAGGAACTGCTTTCGCTCGTCGGGCTCGATGGATTCGAGGAGAAGCGCCCCTCCGAGCTTTCTGGCGGCATGCGCCAGCGCGCCTCGCTCTGCCGCTCGATCGTGCACCGCCCGGATGTGCTGATCATGGACGAGCCCTTCGGTGCGCTCGAACCGTTCACGGCGCTGCTGATCACCCATGACCTGCGCGAGAGCGTCTATCTGGCCGATCAGGTGGTGGTGCTTTCCGATCGTCCGGCGCATGCGCAGTTCACCCTCGCCGTGCCCGCACCCGCGCCGCGCCCGCTGGAGATGCTCTACGAACCCGGCGCAGTGGCGATGCTGGCCGCCCTGCGCCACCAGATCGAGATCGCCCAGGGCCGCGCGCCCGCCGAAGACAGGGGGAAGAGGCAATGATGGCGGGGGTTCCCTGGCAGAAGGTTCTGGTGCCGGTTGTGGCAATCGCCGTCTTCCTTCTCGCCTGGGAGTGGCTGGTGTGGTTCAGGGGCTGGCCGACCTACAAGATGGCGGCGCCCTCCGACATCTGGCCGGCATTCTGGAAGTTCCGCCATCTGTTCCTGGAGCACGGGTGGACCACGCTCTGGCGCACCGTGGCAGGGCTTGGGCTCGCCGTGGTGGCGGGCACGGTGCTGGGCATGGTGATGGGGATCAGCCGAGTGATGCGCGATGCGCTCTACCCGCTGCTGGTGGGCTTCAACGCGCACCGTGCTCATAGCCTTCATGATCTCGTTCTTCCCTATCGCCGTGTCGGTTTCCATCGGGCTTTCGACACTGGAGCCCGAATACCGCGACATATTGCGCGCGCTGGGCGCATCGCGTTTCACCATTTTCTGGAAGATCGCCCTGCCGAAAACCTTGCCGGAGTTCTTCGGCGCATTGAAGGTGTCGGTGACGCTGGCCTTCATCGGCACCAATCTGATGGAGATCGTCGAGCCTCACGGCCGCGGGCTGGGGCATCTGTTTGATTCGGGCAAGATCAGCGCGGACTACCCGCTGATGTTCGCCGTCCTCATCGCGCTCGCGATCCTTGGAATCCTGCTTTATTATGTCGTTGTGGTGCTGGAGCGCATCTTTGCAGGCTGGGCAGAGCGCGGTCCGGCTTGAGCGTCCTCGCCAGAGAGATCGGGCCGGGGCGGGGAAACTCCATGGCAAACTCGAACGTTCCTTCCACCCCGCGCCTGAGCATCCGTATTGACCTTGCGCCCGGTGCGATGATCGGGCCCGGCAAGGCCGCGTTGCTGGAGCGCATCGGGAAGACCGGGTCCATCGCGGCGGCGGGGCGTGCGATGGGCATGAGTTACAAGCGCGCCTGGATGCTGACCGAGGCGCTCAACGCGATGTTCCGCGCGCCGCTGGTGGCGAGCACGCGCGGCGGCCCGGGCGGTGGCGGCGCCGCGCTCACCGATCTGGGGCGCGAGGTGCTGGCACACTACCGTGCCTTCGAGGTCGAGGCTGCGAAGGCCGGTTCGCCGCAGATCGAGGCGATGCGCGCGCTTCTAAGCGATATTTCCGGGTGAAAATATCGCTTGTCCGGTCCATGACGTTCGGGCGATATGTTTGCGTAAACACATCAAGCCGGAGAGCCCCTGTGCGACTGACCCGTATCCTTCGTTCGGCTCTCTTGGCCGCGGTCCTGTCAGCCCCCGGTGCTGCGGCCGCCGCGGCGCAGGAGGCTTCGCCCGTCGTCGCTGCTGCGTCCGACCTGCAGTTTGCTGTCTCCGAAGTTGCCGAGGCGTTCCGGCAGGAGACCGGCCAGGAGGTCCGGCTGGCGTTCGGCTCGACCGGCAATTTCGCCCGCCAGATCCGCGAGGGTGCGCCATTCCAGATTTTTATGGCTGCCGACGAACGGTTCATCGAGGAGTTGCACCGCGACGGGTTCACCCGTGACGCGGGCGTGCTCTATGCCGTGGGCCGCATCGTGGTGAAGGTGCCCCCGGGTTCGGCGCTGACGGCTGATGGCACGCTGGAGAGCCTGCGCAGGGCACTGGCGGAAGGACGCATCACCCGTTTTGCCATCGCCAATCCCGAGCATGCACCCTATGGGATGCGGGCGCGCGAGGCCTTGATCCATGCGGGGCTCTGGGAAGACCTCCAGCCATTCCTGGTGCTGGGCGAGAATGTCAGCCAGGCGGCGCAGTTCGCGCTTTCGGGAAATGCCGAGGGCGGCATCATCGCGCTGTCGCTCTCGCTCGCGCCGCAACTGCGCGACCTCGGCACCGCCGATCTTATCCCCGAGGAGTACCATCAGCCACTGCGCCAGCGCATGGTGCTGCTGAACGGGGCAGGCGAGGCGGCGCAGGCTTTCTACTCCTACATGGCGCAACCGGCGGCGCGCGCGATCATGGCGCGCCACGGCTTCGTCCTGCCCGCGGAGTGACAGGTGGACTGGCCCGCCCTGATCCTGTCGCTGAAGCTCGCAGGATGGACGGTTGCCATTCTCCTGCCCGTGTCCATCCTGATCGGTCGTGCGCTGGCCTACGGGCGGTTCCGCGGCAAAGGGCTGGTGGAGGCACTGGTGATGCTGCCGTTGGTGCTGCCGCCCACGGTGTTCGGCTTCTATCTGCTGCTGGCGCTCGGCCGCAATTCACCGGTCGGCACGTTCTGGCAACAGGCATTCGGCAGTCAGCTCGTCTTCACCTTCGAGGGGCTCGTGCTCGCCTCGGTCATCTTCAACCTGCCCTTCGCGCTGCTGCCTGCACAGCGCGGCTTCCAGGCCATTCCGGCCGAGCTGCGCGAGGCGGCGCGTTGCTGCGGCATGGGCTTCTGGCGCAGTCTGCGCGCGGTGGAGTTGCCACTGGCCTGGCCCGGGGTGGTGACGGCCATGGTGCTTACCTTCGCGCATACGCTGGGCGAGTTCGGCATCGTGCTGATGGTTGGCGGTGCGATCCCGGGCGAGACGCGCACCATCGCCATCGCCATCTACGACAGGGTACAGGCCTTCGACATGGCGGCAGCCAGCACCATGGCGGCGGTACTTGTCGCGATCTCGCTCTTTACCATCGCCGCCACCTTTGCGCTCGCGGCTCGCGTCGGGCAAAGGTGGGGGCCGTGACGCTGGAGGTGACGATCCGCGCCGCCGGGCCGATCCCGATCGATGCGGCGTTCGAGGTGCGCCCAGGCGAGATGCTGGCGCTCGTGGGCCCTTCCGGTGCGGGCAAGACGAC
>PHEG01000431.1 GCA_002842835.1 Alphaproteobacteria bacterium HGW-Alphaproteobacteria-2
GCCAGTTGCGCCCGCGCGCCGCCGGGTCGTCGGGGTCGATTCCGTTCGCGGCATAGTCCTCCCAGTCCTGCTGGCCGCCGAAATGGGCGAGGCAGACCCTGAGTGTGGGGAAGGCGCGCAGTACCGGGTGCCAGGCGGCGGGCTCGGTGTAGCGCTCGGCGCGGGCGGGGATGAGGCCCTTCGCGCGGATCCCCCCGCGCGAGCAGTGCGCCATCACCGGCAGGTCGCGCTCGACCAGCATCGGGTAGATGCGCCCCATCAGCAGCGGGTGGTCGGGCGGATAGCCGAGCGGCGGGTAGAGCTTCAGCCCGCGGAAATGCAGCCGTTCGATACAGCGCGCCACCTCTTCCGCCGCGCCGGGGCGGTCGGGGTGGAGGGTGGCGAAGGGCAGCACGAGGCCGCGCAGACCGTCCGCGCGCGCCATGGCCGAAAGCTCGTCATGCTGGGCGGCGATGCCTGCCGCCACCGGCCCGTGGCCGATCGGGGCCATGTCCATCGGCAAGACCACAAAACGGGTGCCGGGCGGGTACTGGTGCCGCACCGAGGCGAGGATCTGCGCCTGCGTGCCCTTGTAGGCCTCGTCCCTGAACTGTCGCAGGCGCGCCACCGTGTCGGCGAGCCCGTGCTGGCCGATCAGGCGCAAAAACCAGGCGGCGAGCGGCAGGAAGCCGGGGATCTGCTTCAGCACCCAGACAGCGGGATGCGGGTAGTAGCGCGGGATATGCGCGGCGGTGAAGCTGTGGACATGGACATTGGTGATGCGCAGCCCGGCCATGGCGTGCCCTCTCCCCGGTCGCGTGGAAGAGTAACACGATTCGCGGGTGTCCCGTTCCGGCTATCGATGGGAGCACACCTTCGGCGAGAGCCGCAACCCGGATCGAAAGCGGAGGAATGGATACGCGCCCTACCGCCGGAACGTCAGGTAATGCGGCACCCGGCCCTCGCGCAGCGCCTTCGCCTCGTAGCGGGTTCCTGGCCAGTCGGGCCAGGGGGTATGGGTGTCGCCCCCCGCGCCGCCCGTCTGCGTGAAGCCTGCGCGCGGCACCTCCTGCAGCGCCTGGCGCACATAGTCGGGAATGTCCGTGGCGATGCGGAACTCGGCGCCGGGGGCGAGCGCGCGCGCCAGCGGATCGAGGTGTTCGGGCGTGACGAAGCGGCGCCCGTGGTGCTTCGTCTTCGGCCATGGGTCCGGGTAGAGCAGGAAGGCGCGCGCGATGCTCGCCTCGGGCAGCACGTCCATCAGGTCGCGCACGTCGCCTGCGTGGATGCGGATGTTCTCCACCGCCGCCGCCCTGATATGGCCGATGGCCATGGCGACGCCGTTGACGAAGGGCTCGGCGCCGATGATGCCCGTATCGGGATGCAACTGCGCCTGATGCACCATGTGCTCGCCGCCGCCGAAACCCACCTCCAGCCACACCGGGCAGGCGCGTCCGAAGAGCGCGGGCAGGTCCACCGGCAGGCGCTCGGGGTTCTCGTCCCAGCCCACGCCCGGCACGGCGAGGCGCGGCAGGTCGTGTTCGAGCCAGGCGCGGTGGTTGGGGCGCAGCGTCTTGCCATGGCGGCGGCCGTGGAAGGTGCGCCAGCCGCGGCGCGGGGTCTCGGGCATCAGCCGCGCCCGCGGTAGGGGGCCACGCCCTGATCCGGGATCCACGCGCCCTCGCCGACCGATACCCACCGTGCAATCCTCGTGGAAGGCACCATGGTTGCGGAACGACCCGAGGTAGAGCTTCAGCGATTTCGACTCCACCAGCCAGTCGCCGGGGATGTAGTCGATCACGATATGGGCAAAATCGGGCTGGCCGGTCATCGGGCAGAGCGAGGTGAACTCGGGCGCGGTGAAGCGCACGACATAATCGGTGTCGGCATTGCCCGACGGCACGCGCTCGATCACCGCCGCGTCAGGCGAGGCGGGCAGGGCGACGCTGGCGCCCAGTTGCGTTAGGCCGGAGGTATCGCTTCGGGTCATGCGCGTCGCCCCGCTTCGCTGCCACGGGCCTCCTACACCGCTGCCTTCAGTGCCTCCACCAGATCGGTCTTCTCCCAGGAGAAGCCGCCGTCGGCTTCCGGCGCGCGGCCGAAATGGCCATAGGCCGCGGTCTCCGCTACGGCCTTCTCGATGGCGCCCTCGTCCACCTCGCCGGTGCCATGCGTGTCGGCATAGATGGAGAGCGGCCTCGCCACGCCGATGGCGTAGCTAAGTTGCAGCGTGCAGCGCTTCGCCAGTCCCGCCGCGACGACATTCTTCGCCAGATAGCGCGCGGCGTAGGCGGCCGAGCGGTCGACCTTGGTCGGGTCCTTTCCCGAGAAGGCGCCGCCGCCGTGCGGCGCCGCGCCACCATAGGTATCGACGATGATCTTGCGCCCGGTCAGCCCCGCGTCGCCGTCCGGTCCGCCGATGACGAAGGCGCCGGTGGGGTTCACATGCCATTCCGTGCCGCCGTTGATCATGCCCTCGGGCAGCACCTCCTCGACATAGGGGCGGATCAGCGCCTTGACGTCCGCACTCGTGAGCTTGTCGTCGAGGTGCTGGTGCGACACCACAAGCTGCGTCACCTCCACCGGGCGACCGCCCTCGTAGCGGATCGAGAGCTGGCTCTTGGCGTCGGGACCCAGCATCGGCAACTCGCCCGCGTGGCGCGCCTCGGCGAGGCGGCGCAGGATCGCATGCGCATAGAGGATGGGTGCGGGCATCAACCCCGGCGTCTCGTCCACCGCATAGCCGAACATGATACCCTGATCGCCGGCGCCGTCCTTGTCCACCCCCTGGGCGATGTTGACCGACTGTTCGTGCAGGAAGTTCAGCACATGGCAGGTGTTCCAGTGGAACTTGGCCTGCTCGTAGCCGATCGCCTTGATGCAGTCGCGCGCGATCTGCGGGATCCGTCCCATCACGTCCTTCAGCCGCTCGCCGCCCGGGCGCCCGTCGCGGTCGGGCAGGCCGATCTCGCCACCGATCACCACGAGACCCGAGGTTGCGAAGGTCTCGCAGGCGACGCGCGCACGCTCGTCCTC
>PHEG01000432.1 GCA_002842835.1 Alphaproteobacteria bacterium HGW-Alphaproteobacteria-2
TCCCAGCCGCAGCGCAGGATGCGCCGCCGCAGCGAGCGGGAGACATGGAAGCGATCGAGCGGCAGGATGCCGCGGCGGCGCGGATCGACCCAGAAGAGATCGGGGTTGTCGCGGCTCTCGGCCATGGGGAAGATGCCCTGCGCATAGGCCGACAGCAGCATCCGGGGTGTGACGGGGCGCTCCATGCCGCCTGCCTGCCGCGCCCGGGGCGCCGCGGTCAAGCGTCACCGCGCCGCTGCGGAGGCATTTTGCGATTGACGCCCCGTGCGCCCGCCGCTATCCACCGCGCCACGCGGTTGTAGCTCAGTCGGTTAGAGTACCGGCCTGTCACGCCGGGGGTCGCGGGTTCGAGCCCCGTCAACCGCGCCACTCATCCAGGCCCCTGCCCAGGCAGGGGCCTTTGTGTTTTCGGGCACTGCGGGCGGGACAGATTCACGTCGACATGGGGCCAAAAAAAAACGCCCGCGCGAGGCGGGCGTTCAAGTTATTGAGGCAGGTTTCATACAGGCAAGAAACCTATCGAGCAGTGAGTCTCTTATAAGCGATCACCCGCGCGAGTCCAAGATGAATTTGAAATTGCGCTGCCCTGTCAGTAGCCTGTGCAGGCCGCATCAGACGGCCCGTGAAAAAGGGGAGCAGATGATCGTCCGGGCCTCGCTTCAGGCGCTTTGCGCCCTTGCCGCGCTGGGGTCTGCCGCGCTCGCGCAGGTCGGGCCGCAGCATGCCATCGCCATGTATGGCGCCCCCGCGCTGGGACCGGGATTTTCTGCGCTGCCCTATGTGAACCCCGACGCGCCGTCGGGCGGGGAGATGATTCTGGCCGAGGTGGGCGGCTTCGATTCGCTCAACCCCTTCATCCTTGCGGGCCGCGCGCCGGGGCACATGCGGCCCCTGATGTACGAGAGCCTCATGGGGCGCAACTGGGACGAGCCATTCACCCTCTACGGCCTCCTGGCCGAGAGCGTGGAGACGCCGCCGGATCGCTCCTGGGTGGAGTTTGCCTTGCGCCCGGAGGCGCGGTTCTCCGACGGAAGCCCGGTGACGGTCGAGGATGTGATCTGGTCCTTCGAGGTGCTGGGCGCGCAGGGCCATCCGCGCTACCGCACCGCCTGGGCCAAGGTGGCGGGCATCCGCCAGACCGGCCCGCGCAGCCTGCGCATCGACTTCGCCGAGCCCGACCGCGAACTGCCGCTCATCATGGGGCTGCGCCCGGTGATGAAGCGCGCGGGCTGGGAGGAGCGCGACTTCTCGCGCTCTGGGCCCGATGCGCCGGTCGGCTCGGGTCCCTATATGCCGGGCGATGTGCAGATGGGGCGTGCCATCGGCTTCCGCCGTGATCCGGGCTGGTGGGGGCGCGAGTTGCCCTTCAACCGCGGGCAGCACAATCTCGAAACTGTCCGGGTGGAATATTTCGGCGATGCCGCCGCCGCCTTCGAGGCCTTCAAGGGCGGGGTCGTCAGTTTCTGGCGCGAGGGCTCGGCGCAGCGCTGGCTCACCGCCTACGACTTCCCCGCTGTCGCGGATGGGCGCATCGTGAAGGCCGAGATCCCGCACGGGCGGCCCACCGGCATGTCGGGGCTGGCGATGAACACCCGCCGCGCTCATCTGGCCGACTGGCGCGTGCGCGAGGCGCTCATCGCTGCCTTCAACTTCGAGTTCGCCCGCCGAGGGGCGGGTGCGGGAGCTGCTCGAGCCCTTCGCCTCCAGCCTGCCACCCGGCGCGATCGAAGGCTATGCGCTGCCCGTCTCCGACGGCACGGCGCGCAACCGCGCAGGGCTCGGCCGCGCGCAGGCGCTGCTCGCCGAGGCAGGCTGGCAGGTGCGCGAGAGCGCCCTGCGCGACGGCTCCGGGCGGGCGTTTGCGCTCGAGATCCTGCTGCGCACCGGCGACCGAGAGATGGCGGCGATCATCGAGATGTATCAGCCCGCGCTGGCGCGGCTCGGCATCGCCGTGCGCGTCGAGCGGGTGGACGATGCGCAATACCGCGCCCGCGTCGATGCCTACGACTTCGACATGACGCCGTTCTCGCGCTTCGTCTCGCTCAGCCCCGGCAACGAGCAGCGGCTCTACTGGGGGGCGTCGGGGGTGACCCAGCCCGGCTCGCGCAATCTGATGGGCATGGCGAGCCCGGCGGCGGAGGCGATGATCGACCTGATGCTGGCGGCGGAGGACCGCGAGACCCATGTCGCGGCGGTGCGTGCCCTCGACCGGGTGCTGATGGCCGGGCGCTATGCGGTCCCGCTCTGGTATGACCCGGTCTCGCGCATCGCCCACGATCGTGGGCTCGCCTATCCCGCGCGACTGCCGGTCTATGGCGACTGGTCGGGCTTCGTGCCCGATGTCTGGTGGTATGCGCCGGGGGGGAAGGATTGAGGAAAGTAGAGGAGGCAGGCGAATGAGCATGGCAGCGAGATTTCTGGCCGTGGCGCTGATGGCGCTGATCGCAGGCTGCAACACGGTGGAGGGGATCGGCCGCGACATCTCGGGCGGCGCCCGCACGATGCGCGACGCGCTCTGAGGGGTTGTGCTGGCGACCCCGGGAGGACTCGAACCCCCAACCTTGGACTTAGAAGGTCCCTGCTCTGTCCGGTTGAGCTACGGGGCCGCGCGGGGCCTGTCTTACCTGCCCAGGCAGTCGCGACCAAGGGCCCGCCAGCCGATATCGGGGCGGAAGAAGCCCTCTGGCCAGTCGATGCGCCCGGCCAGGCCATAGGCGCGCTCGGCCGCCTCGGCGAGGCTCGCGCCGCGTCCGGTGGCGCAGAGCACGCGCCCGCCCGCCGCCAGCCAGCGGCCCTCGCGCCGCTCCGTGCCGGCGTGGAAGACCATCTCCCGGCTGGTCTCGGGCAGTCCGTCGAGCCCATCGATGACGCTGCCTTTCGCGTAGGCGCCCGGATAACCATTGGCGGCCAGCACCACGGTCAGCGCGTGGTCATCGGCCCAGTCCACCCGCGCCTCCACCAGCCGCCCGGAGGCGCAGGCCAGCATCAGGTCGAGCGCCTGCGCGCCGAGGCGCATCATCAGCACCTGCGCCTCCGGGTCGCCGAAGCGGACGTTGTATTCCACCAGCCGCGGCGCGCCGTCCTCGATCATCAGCCCGGCGTAGAGCACGCCGCGATAGGGCATGCCGCGGCGCACCATCTCGGCCATGGTGGGGCGGATGATGCGCTCGAGTGCGGCCTGCTCGACCCCGGGGGTCATCACCGGTGCGGGCGAATAGGCGCCCATGCCGCCCGTGTTGGGTCCGGTGTCGCCCGCGAAGGCGCGCTTGTGGTCCTGCGCGGTGCCGATGGGCAGTACCGTCTCGCCGTCGACCAGAACGAAGAAGCTCGCTTCCTCGCCAGCCATGAATTCCTCGATCACCACCTCGGCGCCCGCCGCGCCGAGGCCGCCGCCCAGTATCGTCTCGACGGCGGCCTCTGCCTCTGCCAGGGTCTCGGCCACCACCACGCCCTTGCCCGCGGCCAGCCCGTCGGCCTTCACCACCACCGGTGCGCCCGTCGCGCGCAGATGCGCCTTCGCCGCGCCCGCGCTTCCAGCCGCGCCGCTGCCGCCGAGGGCCCGAAGGCGAGGATGCCCGCGCCTGCCAGCGTATCGGCCACGCCGACCGCGAGCGGGGCCTCGGGGCCGATCACCACGAAGTCGATCGCGTTCTCCTCGCAGAAGGTGGCCACCGCGCCGCCGTCGCAGATGTCGAGTGCCGCGCATTCGGCGATGCGTGCGATGCCCGCGTTGCCCGGCGCGCAGATCAGCCGGTCGCATTTCGGGTTCTGCAGGATCGCCCAGGCCAGCGCATGCTCGCGCCCGCCGCCGCCAAGGACGAGGATGTTCATTGCCGCCGCTCCCGCTTGGCCTTGTCCGCCGCGCGTTCTAGGCTGCACCCTGCCACAGCGCAAGCAAGGGGCGGGGATGTCGGACCTGATCGAGGATGCCGGGCCGGGCGCGAACGCGCCCGAATACACCGTGTCGGAGCTTTCCGGCGCGGTGAAGCGCACGCTGGAAGACGCCTTCGGGCGGGTCAGGGTGAAGGGCGCAGGCCGCGCGGCTCGAGGTGATGCCCGAGGAGGGCATGGAGGTGGTGGCCACCGGGCGGCTGACCACCTTCCCCGGCCAGTCGCGCTATCAGCTCGTCATCGAGGAGGTGGCGCCCGCCGGGCTCGGCGCGCTGATGGCGATGTTCGAGAAGCGCAAGGCCGCGCTGGCCGCAGAGGGACTCTTCGATGCCGCGCGCAAGAAGCCGCTGCCGCGCCTGCCCGAGGTGATCGGCGTGGTCACCTCGCCCACCGGCGCGGTGATCCGCGACATTCTGCACCGGCTGCGCGAGCGCTTCCCGCGCCATGTGCTGATCTGGCCCGTGGCGGTGCAGGGGCGCGACTGCGCGGCGCAGGTGGCGGCCGCGATCCGCGGGTTCAACGCGCTGGCGCCGGGCGGACCGGTGCCGCGGCCAGACCTGATCATCGTGGCGCGTGGCGGCGGCTCGGTGGAAGATCTCTGGGGCTTCAACGAGGAGGTCGTGGTGCGCGCCGCCGCCGAGAGCGCGATCCCGCTGATCTCTGCAGTGGGCCACGAGACCGATACCACGCTCATCGACCATGCCGCCGACCGGCGCGCGCCCACCCCGACAGCCGCCGCCGAAATGGCGGTGCCGGTGCGCGCCGAGTTGCTGGCCGGGCTCGCCGACAGCGGCGCGCGGCTCGCGAGGTCGGGCGCCCGGGCGGTGGAGGCGCGCCGCCAGAGGCTGGC
>PHEG01000433.1:0-2408 GCA_002842835.1 Alphaproteobacteria bacterium HGW-Alphaproteobacteria-2
GTGCAGCACGCGGAAATGTCCGTCCTCGCCCTCGGCAACGAGGCTCAGCGCGTCGAGCAGGAAGGGCCGCGGCAGGCAGGGCGCGAGCCGCGGCATGAGCGCCGCACTCACGGCGGCAGCCTCGGCGCGCTCCAGCGGGGCGGTGAGTGTGAGGTGGAAGCGGAATTCCTCCATCACATAGGGGTAGCCCCAGCGCTCGAGCAGCGCCGCCTGACGCGGGCTCAGCCCAGCGCCACGGCGCGCGCGCTCGGCCTCGCCCATTGGCGCGCGAAAGCTGTCGAGCGCCTCGACCACCTGCGCGGCCAGCGCAGCGAGTGGCGCAGTGTCGCCCACCGGCACGAGGGCGAGGAAACGACCGATATTGGCAAGTTCCAGCCCGTTCGTGCGCACCGGCGCGAGCCGCGCCGCCAGCCGCTCCACCGAGTCCGCCAGATCTGCGGGCCGGTGCCCCTTGGCGAGACGGAAGGGCGGCTTGAGCGTGGCGTGAAAGCCGTAGCGGCGCGGCGTGGCCGTGATCTCGTGGAGCGGGCGTGCGAGTTCGGGAACGGAGGGGTGCGCGGCCGGGCCGCCTGCCTCGACATCCCAGCCCAGCCAGGACGCGCCGAAACCTGCCAGAGCCCCCGGTCGCGGTGTGTAGTAGACGGCGAATCTGGTGGCGGATTGCATAGCGTCCCCGCACTCGAAGAAGATCGTCCGATCATGATATCGGCTTAACTCCACACAGGGAATGATGCGCCAGTGACCGAGACGATACTTGCCAATGCCCGCCTCGTCCTGCCCGGCAGCGTGATGCCGGGAGCGCTGCGCCTGCGCGGCGGCGAGATTGCCGCCATCGAGCCGGGCAGCCACCTGCCGCCCGGCGCGGTGGACTGCGAGGGCGACCTGCTGATGCCCGGGCTCATCGAATTGCACACCGACAATCTGGAGCGCCACATCCAGCCCCGCCCGAAGGTGGACTGGCCGCATGCCCCGGCCCTGGTCGCGCATGACGCCGAACTTGCGGGTGTGGGCATCACCACCGTCTTCGACGCGCTGCGAGTGGGTTCTGCGGGGTTCACAAATGCCATCAACTATGCGCGCTATGCCCGTTCTCTGGCAACGGAACTTCTGGATCTGCGTGCCGCGGGCGCGTTCCGCATCAGCCATTTCCTGCACCTGCGCGCCGAGATCTGCTCGGAGACTCTGGTCGAGGAACTGGCCGAGTTCGGCCCCGAGGACCGCGTGCGCATCGTCAGCCTGATGGACCACACGCCCGGCCAGCGCCAATTCACCGACCTCTCGAAACTCAAGGACTACGCCGTGGGCAAGCACGGGCTCTCGGAGACCGAGTTCGACCGCCACGTGGCCGAACAGCAGGCGCTGAGTGCGCGCATCGGCGCCGCGCACGAGGCCGCAGCGGTGGCTGCCGCGCAGCGCTACGGCGCGACCCTGGCCAGCCATGACGACGCCACCGAGGCGCAGGTTGCCACCTCGGCCGCGCATGGCGTGCGGCTGGCCGAGTTTCCCACCACCGAGGTGGCGGCGCGGGCCTGCCGGTCGCAGGGCATCGCGGTTATGATGGGCGCGCCGAACCTGATCCGCGGCGGCTCGCATTCGGGCAATGTCGCCGCCGGGCGGCTGGCCGAGGCGGGGCTGCTCGACATCCTGTCGTCGTCCCGCCGCTGCCACCGGGCTTGACGACCGCGGGCGGCTGGTGCCGGGACTGCGGGCCGATGTCATCCGCGTGCGGCGACTGGGGGGCGCGGCGCTGGTGCGCGGCGTCTGGGTGCGCGGCGCGCGCGTGGCCTGAGGCGGCGCCCCGGTCTCAGCCCTGTTTCTTTGCCCGCGCGGGCTTCGCCACGGCGGCTGCCTCGAGCGCGGCAAGACGTGCCTCCAGTGCCGCATTTTCCTCGCGGGCCTTGCGCGCCATGGCCGCCACCGCCTCGAACTCCTCGCGCGTCACCAGGTCGCGCTCTGCGACCCAGCGGTCCATCAGCCCGCGCAGCGCCGTCTCTGCCTCGGTGCGCGCACCCTGCGCGACGCCCATGGCATTGGTCATCAGCCGCGAGAGATCGTCGAAGATGCGGGTTCTGGTCTGCATCGGGCACTCCTTGCCGCTGGCCGGGCCGATGGGCCCCTGAGACCATATAGGGCGGAGGGGCCCGGCTTCTCAACCCGCCGCGTCGTCGCGACTTGACATCGACCTGGCAAGGGCCGACCAAAAGCCCGCCCGCCGCAAGAGGGAAGAGCATGATCGCCGCGATACCCTTTCCGGACATCGACCCGGTGATCTTCGAGATCAGCCTCGGGCCGGTGGATCTGGCGCTGCGCTGGTATGCGCTGGCCTATATCGCGGCGCTGCTGATCGGCTGGCGCATCGTCGCGGCGCTGATGCGCCGCCCCGCCCTCTGGCCCGCCGCGACCCCGCC
>PHEG01000433.1:2420-3341 GCA_002842835.1 Alphaproteobacteria bacterium HGW-Alphaproteobacteria-2
CTGGTGCTGGCGCACGGGTGCGCCGCTCTCGGGGGTGGCCGACGCGCTGGCGGTGGCCACGCCGCAGGGCCTGCTGTGGGGCCGGATCGCCAATTTCGTGAATGCCGAACTCTGGGGTCGGCCGACCGACGCACCCTGGGGGGTAATCTTTCCCGGCACCCGCGCGCAGGACTGCCCGGGCTGGCCCGAGTCCTGCGCCCGCCATCCCTCGCAACTCTACGAGGCGGGGCTCGAGGGGCTGGCGCTGGGGCTCCTGCTGCTCTGGCTCGCGCTCTCCGCACGCGGGCTCAGGCGGCCATGGCTTGCCACCGGAGTCTTCGTGGCGGGTTACGGTGCGGCGCGCAGCTTCGTCGAACTCTACCGCCAGACCGACCCGCAATACATCGCACCAGGCAACCCCTGGGGCCATGTGCTGCGCTTCTCGGAGGGGCCCGCGGGCTGGGGGCTGACCATGGGGCAGCTTCTCTCGCTGCCGATGCTGGTGGCAGGCCTCGCGATCATCGTGTTCGCGCTGCGCGCCCGGGCGCGCTGAGCGCGCCGTGCCGCCGCCCGCCACGCCGCTGGGGCGCAGGATCGCGCGGCAGATCGCCCAGACCGGGCCGATCACGGTGGCCGAATACATGGCGCTCTGCCTCACCGATCCCGAGCAGGGCTACTACACCACCCGTGACCCCCTTGGCGTGCAGGGCGATTTCATCACCGCACCCGAGATCAGCCAGATGTTCGGCGAACTCATCGGCCTCTGGCTTGCGCAGTGCTGGCTCGATCAGGGCCGCCCGGCTCCGGTGACGCTGACCGAGCTTGGCCCCGGGCGCGGCACATTGATGGCCGACGCGCTGCGTGCCACGCGAATCGTGCCCGGCTTTCACGAAGCACTTCGGCTGGTGCTGGTGGAGGCGAGCCCGGTGTTGCGCGCGCGCC
>PHEG01000434.1 GCA_002842835.1 Alphaproteobacteria bacterium HGW-Alphaproteobacteria-2
GTTGCTTCTGTTTGGGTTAGCAGCCCGGGGCGAAGGCAACCTTGACAGGGATCAAGGCGAGCGATGCACCTACCCCTCCATCGCCTCCAGCTCGTCGATGAAGCCTGCGATCATGCCCAGCCCCATGTCCCAGAATGCCGGGTCCGAGGCATCGAGGCCAAAGGGGGCCAGCAGCTCCTTGTGGTGCTTCGAGCCGCCCGCACGCAGCATCTCGAAATACTTCTCCTGGAAACCCGGCGTGCCTTCCGCGTAGGCCGCGTAGAGCGCATTCACCAGCCCGTCGCCGAAGGCATAGGCATAGACGTAGAAGGGCGAGTGGATGAAGTGAGGGATGTAGGCCCAGAAACTCTCGTAGCCCGGCATGAACTCGAAGGCGGGGCCGAGGCTCTCGCGGCTCACCTCCAGCCAGAGCGCGTTGATGTCGTCGGGCGTCAGTTCCCCCTCGCGGCGCGCTGCGTGCAGGCGGCACTCGAAATCGTAGAAACTGATCTGGCGGACGACCGTGTTGATCATGTCCTCGACCTTGCCCGCGAGCAGCACCTTGCGCTCGGCCGGGGTCTTCGCCGCATCCAGCAGGCGGCGGAAGGTGAGCATCTCGCCGAAGACGCTCGCCGTCTCGGCCAGGGTCAGCGGCGTGTGGCTCAGCAACTCGCCCTGCCCGGCGGCCAGCACCTGATGCACGCCATGCCCAAGCTCGTGAGCGAGCGTCATCACGTCGCGCGGCTTGCCGAGGTAGTTGAGCAGCACATAGGGGTGCGCATCCGTCACCGTTGGGTGGGCGAAGGCCCCCGGCGCCTTGCCGGGCTTCACGCCCGCGTCGATCCAGCCCTTCTCGAAGAATGGCTTCGCGATCTCGGCCATCTCGGGGGCGAAGCCCGCGTAGGCCTCCAGCACCGTCTCGCGCGCGGCCTGCCAGTCGTAGACGCGCGGCGTGTCGCCCGGCAGCGGCGCATTTCGGTCCCAGACCTGAAGCTTGTCGAGCCCCATCCAGCGCGCCTTGAGCGCGTAATAGCGGTGGCTGAGCCGCGGATAGGCGGCCACCACCGCGTCGCGCAGCGCCTGCACGACCTCGGGCTCCACGTCGTTGGCGAGGTGCCGCCCGGTCTGTGGTGTGGGCAGGTGCCGCCAGCGGTCCTCGATCTCCTTTTCCTTGGCCAGCGTGTTGGTGATGCGCGCGAACAGCCGGATGTTGGCGGTGAAGGTCGCCGCCAGGCCGCGCGCCGCCGCCTCGCGTTTCGCCCGGTCGGTATCGGTCAGACGGTCGAGTGTCGCCTCCAGCCCCAGCCGCTCGCCCGCCACGTCGAACTCGAGCCCCGCCATCGTCTCGTCGAAGAGCCGGTTCCAGGCGGCCGCCCCGACCACGGACTGATCGTGCAGGAACTTCTCCAGCTCGTCGGAGAGCTGATAGGGTTTCATCGCGCGCATCCGCTCGAAGACGCGGGCATAGCGGGCAAGTGCGGCATCCGCGGCGAGCCAGCCTTCCAGCGTCCCGTCGGGGATGCGGTTCACCTCGAGCGAGAAGAACACCAGAGGCGTGGTGAAACCGGTGATCTTCGCTTGCAGGTCGCCGAAAGACTTGCCGCGCGCCGGGTCGGCGGTGTTCTGGTAGTAGCGCAGCCCGGCGTAGGACATCACCCGCCCCGAGACCTGCAGCCAGGCCAGATCGCGCGCGAGTTCGGGCGCGTCCGGGGCCGGGTAGAGATCCGAGAGATCCCATTCCGGCAACTCGCCGAAGGCACCCGCCTGCGCCTCGCGCGCATCGCAGAGGGCTTCGGGCATGGCGGGGCGGAACGGGGTCTGCATGGTCGTCCTCCTGTTGGTTCCGGCTGACATAGGCCGCGGCGGCCGGGCGCTCAACCCCGGCTGAAGAGCCCGGCCAGCGCGCGCTGCACCAGCCCCGAGACCGAGGGCCGCCGCAGCGCCCGGAACGGCAGCGGGCGGCACAGGTCCATCGCCGCGACCCCTACCCGTGCCGTCAGCGCGCCGTTCACCACACCCTCGCCGAAACGGCGCGAGAGCTTGCCCACCAGCCCGCCGCCCGCCACCGAACCGAGCAGATCGTCGCCCACCGCCACGGCGCCGGTGGCCACCAGATGGGTCAGGACCCGGCGCATCAGCCGCCAGGTGCCGAAGCTACCGCCGCGTCCGCCGTAGATCTCGGCGATGCGCCGGATCATGCGCAGGTTGGCGACGAGCGCGGCCAGCACATCGGCCAATGCCAGCGGCACCAGCGC
>PHEG01000435.1:0-1644 GCA_002842835.1 Alphaproteobacteria bacterium HGW-Alphaproteobacteria-2
GCGCACTTTTGCGGTCTTGCCGTTGAACGAGGTCAGCACCTCGCCGGGGCGCAGGAGCCCCCGCTCCACCACCTGCCCGAAGGGGATGCGCGGCTCGGCGCGTTTCGAGCCGGTCACGGCGATGGCCTCGGCGCCATAGGGGCGCACGGCGGCGATGCGCCGCGCGGCGGCTTCGCGATAGGCCGCCTCGCGCTCGATGCCGATGAAGTGCCGCCCCAGCATCCTGGCCACCGCGCCCGTTGTGCCAGTCCCGAAGAACGGGTCGAGCACCACGTCTCCGGGGTTCGTGCTGCCCACCAGCACGCGGTGCAACAGCGCCTCGGGCTTCTGCGTGGGATGCGCCTTGTCGCCGCCGTCGGTCTTCAGCCGCTCGTGGCCCGAGCAGATCGGGAAAAGCCAGTCGGAGCGCATCTGCACACCCTCGTTCAACGCCTTCAGCGCCTCGTAGTTGAAGGTGTATCTTGCACCCTCGCCGCGCGCCGCCCAGATCAGCGTCTCGTGCGCGTTGGTCAACCGCTTGCCGCGGAAATTGGGCATCGGGTTGGTCTTGCGCCAGACGACATCATTGAGGACCCAGTAGCCCGCGTCCTGAAGCGCCGCGCCGACGCGGAAGATGTTGTGATAGCTGCCGATCACCCAGAGCGCGCCGTCTGGCTTCAGCACCCGGCGCGCAGCGGCGAGCCAGGCGCGGGTGAAGGCGTCATAGGCGGCAAAGCCGTCGAAACGGTCCCAGGCATCGGTCACCGCATCCACGCGAGAATTGTCGGGGCGGTGCAATTCGCCCTTCAGTTGAAGGTTGTAGGGCGGATCAGCAAAGACCAGATCGACCGATGCCTCGGGCAGTGCGTTCATCGCCTCGATGCAGTCGCCCGCAAGGATTGTGTCGCGCGGCAGCGCCGCTGCGGTGTTCTTCGTCGCCATTCTCTGCCTCTCATCCCTACGCGCCTTGCGGCATGTTTTCGCGGCAGAATGGGCCATTCCTGTGACTGCGTCAATTTAATTTCATGGAATCAATATGTTGTGCCAGAGTCTTCACACAATATCTTGTGCACGGGGGCGAATGAGCGCCTATGGTGAGGGGTCACGCCGAGGTTGAGCAGTGCTTCGCGGTGCGCGGCTGAAGGATAGCCTGCATTGCGCTCCCAGCCGTAGCCGGGGAATTCGGTGGCCAGCACCGCCATGATTGCGTCGCGCGCCACCTTGGCCACGATCGAGGCGGCGGCGACCGAGAGGCTGCGCGCATCGCCCTTCACCACCGCCTCGGCGGTGCAGGGCAGGCCCGCGGGCAGGCGATTGCCGTCGATCAGCAGATGGTCGGGCGGGCGCCTCAGCCCCGCCACCGCGCGGAGCATGGCGAGATGGCTGGCGGCGAGGATGTTCAGCCGGTCGATCTCCGCCACGCTGGCATGGGCGAGCGAAACTTCGGCGCAGGCCGCGATTTCCGTGGCGAGCACCTCGCGGCGCGCGGGCGAGAGGCGCTTGGAGTCGTCGAGCCCCGCCGGGATGCGCGCCGGGTCGAGCACCACGGCGGCGGCGGTGACCGGCCCGGCAAGCGGGCCGCGCCCCACCTCGTCCACCCCGGCCACGCGCGTCGCGCCGCGTGCCATGGCCGCAATCTCGAAGGCGAAGTCGGGCGTGCTGCGC
>PHEG01000435.1:1670-2844 GCA_002842835.1 Alphaproteobacteria bacterium HGW-Alphaproteobacteria-2
TGAACGGCACGGGAGACGACAATGAACGACAGCGTGAAGATCCACGACCCTTGGAACTGGCAGGCGGGCTTCGGCTTCTCGCACGGGGTGGAACTTCCCACACCCGCGCGGATCGTCGAGGTCTCGGGGCAATGTGCGACGGCAGAGGACGGTGCGCCCCTTTGCCCCGGCGACATGCGCGGGCAGATCGGCGCGGCAGTTGCCAACATCGAGGAGGTTCTGGTGTCCGCCGGGCTGGGGCTGGGCGCGGTGACGCGCATCCGCGTCTACACCACCGACATGGACGAAACGCTGGCCAGCTGGGACGCGGTGATCGGGCCCTTCAACGCCGCCGGAAGCCGCCCGGCCTCAACGCTCGTGGGGGTGACACGGCTCTTCTCGCCCGATCTGCTGGTCGAGATCGAGGCGACGGCGGCTGGTTGAGTAGGCGATTGCGGCCGCCCGGGGCGAAGCATAATCTGCCTGACAAGCGAAACCGCCAACCCCGGAGAACGCCCGCCATGCTGCTGACCTTCGGCGCCGAGGACGCGCTTTTCTACCTGCACACGCCACCCGAAAAACCGGGGCTGCCGACCTTCGTCTTCGTCAACGCGCTCACAGGCTCCACCGCCGCGTGGGGCCGGGAACCGAGCTGACGGCAGAGCTGATCGTGACCGACCTGCAACGGCTGCTGGGCGAGCTGGCGCCGCAGCGGCCCATCCTCGTCGGGCTCTCCATCGGCGGGCTCTATGCCGCGCGGGCGGTCCTCAGCGGCACGCGGGTCGAGGGCCTGGCGCTGCTCAACACGCTGCGCGAGATCAACCCGCGCATCGCCTGGGTGAACGACGCTCTGCCCGAACTGGTGGCGCATGGCGGCGTGGGGCTGTTTCTCGACGCACTCTTCCCGCTGATCGTGAACCCCGATTTCGCGGCAAAGGCGCGACCGAACTTCCTGAAGGGCGGCTATGCGCCGCTCGACCCCGATCATGGCCACATGAACCTGATGCGCAATTCCCCCGCCACCGACTGGGATCTGTCCTACGAGGCGCTGGACCTGCCGGTCTTGGTGCTGACCGGGCTGCACGACCGGGTGTTTCTCGACCGCGAGGTGGTGGACCGGCTTTTCGCCCGCCTCCCCGACGCGCGGCGCGAGGACTGGCCCGATGCCGGGCACCTGCTGCCGCAGGAGGCGCCC
>PHEG01000436.1 GCA_002842835.1 Alphaproteobacteria bacterium HGW-Alphaproteobacteria-2
GCGCAAGCCGCACTGCCTCGATCATGCCCATCTCTTCAATGTTCCCCAAATACTCCCGCCGGAGGCGGCCCGGCAGTGCCGCGGGCGCGCCGCCGCGGCTATCTCACCCCCGGATGAAGGTGCCTTCCTGTAGGTCGCGCATCGCCTGCATCAGTTCCTCGCGGGTGTTCATCACGATCGGCCCGTGCCAGGCGACCGGTTCTGCAATCGGCGCGCCCGCTACCAGCAGGAAGCGCACGCCCTCGGGCCCCGCCGTCACGCGCACCTCCTCGCCGGTGCCGAAGCGCACCAGCGTGCGGTTGCCGGAGGGATCGCGCAGATGCATTTCGCGGCCTGCCACCTCCTTCTCCAGCAGCACGCCCACGGGCGCGGAGGCATCGGCGAAGCGGCCCGAGCCCTCGAAGACATAGGCGAAGGCGCGCCGGTAGGTATCGACGGGCAGCGCATGGCTCACGCCGGGCGGCACCGACACGTCGAGATAGAGCGGGTCGGCCGCGATCCCGTCCACCGGGCCGCGCCGGCCGCGGAAGGAACCCGTGATCACGCGCACCGCGGTGCCGTCGTCCTCCACCGTCACGGGAATGTCGCCGCCCTGCACGTCCTGATAGCGCGGCGCGGTCATCTTCAGCGACGAGGGCAGGTTCGCCCAGAGCTGGAAGCCGTGCATCCGTCCCTCGGCGTCGCCCTGCGGCATTTCCTGGTGAAGGATGCCCGACCCTGCGGTCATCCACTGCACGTCGCCCGCGCCCAGCATGCCGGTGTTGCCCAAGGAGTCGCCATGCGCCACGGTGCCAGCCAGCACATAGGTGATGGTCTCGATGCCGCGATGCGGGTGCCAGGGAAAGCCACGCAGGTAATCCGCGGGCCGCTCGTTGCGGAAATCGTCGAACAACAGGAACGGGTCGAACTCGCCCGGGTCGCCGAAGCCGAAGGCGCGGTGCAGTTTCACCCCCGCGCCCTCCATCGTCGGCTGTGCGAGACGGGCCGCCTCCACGGGTCTTATGGACATCGGGCACACTCCTTTTCGCCGCCCCAAGCTAGGCACCCATCCGCGCCGCGAAAAGCCCCGCCACATGCATGGCGGCTGTGCGCAGGCGCAGAGCCTCAGCGCCGCTCGCGCGCCAGCCGCCGCTCGCGCAGCACGGTATAGATACCACAGCCGACGACCACGGAAGCCCCGGCAAGCGTCATCCCGTCGGGCCATTCGCCAAAGACAAGGATGCCGAGGACGATCGCGAACAGGATGCGCGAGTAGCGGAAGGGCGTGACTGCAGCGATCTCGCCGGTGCGCATCGCGGCAATCACCGCGGTATAGGCGGCCACGCCCACCACCGCGCCCAGTGCCAGCGTGACGACGATCCCGGCCGAGGGCACAACCGCCCCGCCAGTCACCGCCAGCATCGCGGCGCCGGTGGGCAGGAGCACCGCGAAACCCCAGAAACCCAGTTGCAGATGCGACAGCGCAGGCGGCGCCGCGCGGGTGGCCAGATCGCGCAGCGCCAGCCCGAACATGCCGAACACGGCCCAGAGTGAGGCGGGCATGAAGCCGTCGAGCCCCGGGCGCAGGATGATCAGCACGCCCGCGAAGCCGCCGAGCACGGCGAGGATGCGCCGCCAGCCCACCCGTTCG
>PHEG01000437.1 GCA_002842835.1 Alphaproteobacteria bacterium HGW-Alphaproteobacteria-2
CGACCCGGTGCATCGGATGAGCATGCGCGACCTGGCTCTGCTCTCGCAGCGGCTTATCGAGGATTTCCCGGAATTCTATGTGCTCTTCGCCGAAACCGAGTACCACTATCAGGACCGCGCGCCGGCCAACCGTTTCAACCGCCACCCGCTGCTCGGTCGTGTTGCGGGGGTGGACGGGCTGAAGACAGGGCACACCGAGGAGGCGGGCTTCGGGCTGGCCGCGTCGGCGGTGCAGGGCGACCGGCGGGTGACGGTTGTCTATTCCGGGCTTGCCAACGCCGAAGAGCGTGCCGAGGAAGGCGAGCGGCTGTTCAACTGGGCGTTCCGGCAGTTCACGCTGCGCCGGATCGCCGAGGCTGGCGAGGTGCTGGGCGCCGTCCCGGTCTGGATGGGGGCCGCGCCCGGTGTCGGGCTTGCACCGGCGGAGCCCGTCGAGATGCTGCTGCCTGCGCTGGTGCAGGACGCGATCGAAGCGGAGCTGCGCTTTGTCGAGCCGGTCGAGGCTCCGGTTGCCGCCGGTGCGGTGCTGGGCGAGTCCGGTGCGGTGCTGGGCGAGTTGGTGCTGAAGTTGCCGGACATGCCCGAGCGGCGCGTGCCACTCGTGGCCACCGCAGATGTGCCGCGCGGCGGTGTGATCGTGCGGCTGCGCACCGCGGCACGGGTACTGGCGGCGCGGTTCTTCGGGGCGGAGGCGGGAGTGCGCGCCGCGGCTCAGGGCGGCTGATGTCCCTGGGCGCGCGCTTCGTCACCTTCGAGGGGATCGACGGCTCGGGCAAGTCGAGCCAGGCGCGGTTGCTGGCCGCCGCGCTGCGCGAGGCGGGCCGCGAGGTCTGTCTCACGCGCGAACCCGGCGGATCGCCGGGCGCCGAGGAGATCCGCCGATTGCTGGTCGAGGGAGCGGGCGACCGCTGGTCGGCCGAGACCGAGGTGCTGCTCTTCACGGCTGCGAGGCGAGACCATCTGGAGCGCACCATCCGCCCGGCACTCGCCCGTGGCGCGGTAGTGATCTGCGACCGCTTCGCCGATTCCACGCGCGTCTACCAGGGCGTGGCAGGGGCGGGGCTGCGGGCGCTGGTGGACGAACTGCATGCCCGATTCATCGGGATCGAGCCGGATCTGACATTAATCCTCGACATGGACCCGGCGTCGGCGCTGGCGCGCAGCGCCGCGCGGCAGGCAGGCGGACCGAGAGAGGTGCGTTTCGAATCGCTCGGGTCGGATCACCACGTGCGGCTGCGGGCAGGGTTCCGTGCCCTTGCGGCAGAGTTTCCCGCGCGCTGCCGGCTTATAGACGCGACACGCCCCGAGGTCGAGGTCGCCGCCGAGGTGGCGCGGCTCTTCGCGCTGGCGGAGGCGGGCGCGTGAGCGGCGAGATCGAGATTCCCGAACCCGACGCGGTGGAGGGCGCGCCGCACGGCTGCATCATGCCTGGCTTGTCACCGGGCCGCGCGGCGTGGGCAAGGCGACGCTTGCCTGGCGCATCGCGCGGCACCTTCTGGCGGACGATGGGACGGCGGCGGGCGGCCTGCCGGGGGTCGATGTGCCGCCCGCGCGCCTCGACATGGACCCGCAGGCTCCCCTCGCGCGGCGCGTCGCGGCGCTGGGCGAGCCTCGTCTATTCCTGTTGCGCCGCGCCTGGGACGAAGAGAAGGAACGTCTGAAGACGCAGATCACGATAGACGAGATGCGCCGCATGAAGGCGTTCTTCTCGCTTACCGCGGCCGACGGCGGGCGCCGGGTGGCGATCGTCGATGCCGCCGACGAGATGAACGCCGCCACTGCCAACGCGCTCTTGAAGCTGCTGGAAGAGCCGCCCGCGGGTGCCGTGCTGCTTCTGGTGGCGCATCAACCCGGGCGGCTTCTGCCCACCATCCGCTCGCGCTGCCGCGAACTGCGCTGCCGCGCACTGGGAGGGGCGGACCTCGGGCATGTTCTCGAAGAACTGGGCGCGGATGTCTCGCCCGGCGAGGCGGGGGCGCTGGCCGAGCTGTCCGGTGGCTCGGCGGGGGAGGCGCTGCGCATCCTGGGGCAGGACGGGTTGGTGACCTATGCCGGGCTGGTGACGCTCTTCGCCGCAGCGCCGGGCATCGACCGGGGCGCGGCGATCCGGCTGGCCGAGAGCGTGGAGGGGCGCGAGGGTGCGGCGCGGCTCGATCTGATGCTCTATCTCGCCGAGGCGCTGATGGCGCGGCTGGCGCGTGCCGGGGCGGCGGGCCCGCCCGCGGTAGAGGCGGCGCCGGGCGAGGCGGCACTGCTGGCCCGGCTGGCACCGGATGCCGCCGCGGCCCGGCGCTGGGCCACGCTCGCTGCCGAAGTGCTGCCGCGCGCGCGGCAGGGCCGGGCGGTCAACCTTGACCCTGCCGCGCTGATCCTCGATACCCTGCTCGCAATCGACCGGGCGGTCGGGCAGCGAGCCGCCTGAGCAGGCGGTATCATGGGCAGCGACATCCGCATCACCGACAGCCATTGCCATCTCGATTTTCCCGATTTCGCGGGAGAGATCGATGCCGTTGTGGCGCGCGCGCGCGCGGCGGGCGTGCACCGCATGGTCAGCATCGCCACGCGTCTGGCCAATGTGCCGCAGGTGCGGGCCATCGCCGAGGCACATGAGGGCGTGTTCTTCGCCGCGGGCACCCACCCGATGAGCGCCGCGACCGAGCCGATGGCGACGGTCGAAGATCTGCTCGCCGTAGCCGTGCACCCGAAATGCGTGGGCATCGGCGAGACCGGGCTCGATTATCACTACACTGCCGAGAGCAAGGCACGGCAGCAGGAAAGCCTGCGCATCCATATCGAGGCGGCTCGCCAGAGCGGCCTGCCGCTGATCATCCACGCCCGCGACGCCGACGCCGACATGGCGCGCATCCTGAC
>PHEG01000438.1 GCA_002842835.1 Alphaproteobacteria bacterium HGW-Alphaproteobacteria-2
GCTGCGCGACGGCAAGCAGGTGACCGAGTTCCAGGAGGGCATCCTGCCCTGGGCGCTGCGCAATGCCGCCGCCATCGTCTTCGACGAATACGACGCGGGCCGCGCCGACGTGATGTTCGTCATCCAGCGCGTGCTGGAAGCCGACGGCAAGTTGACGCTGCTCGACCAGAACGAGATCATCACGCCGCATCCCTCGTTCCGGCTCTTTGCCACGTCGAACACGGTTGGCCTCGGCGACACCACCGGGCTCTACCACGGGGTCCAGCAGATCAACCAGGCGCAGATGGACCGCTGGAGCCTCGTGGCCACGCTCAACTACCTCAGCCACGACGCCGAGGTGGCGATCGTGCTGTCGAAGGCGCCGCACTACAACACCGAGAAGGGGCGCAAGACGATCGGCCACATGGTAACGGTGGCCGACCTCACGCGCACCGCCTTCATGAACGGCGATCTCTCGACGGTGATGTCGCCCCGCACGGTGATCAACTGGGCGCAGAACGCCGAGATCTTCCGCAGCGTGGGCTACGCCTTCCGGGTGACCTTCCTCAACAAGTGCGACGAGCTGGAGCGCCAGACGGTGGCCGAGTTCTACCAGCGGCTCTTCGACGAGGAACTGCCCGAGAGCGCGGCGAGCGTGGCGATGGTCTAGAGGGCGCGCGATCGACGCCCCCTCCCTACCTTCCCCCTCCTTCAGAGCGGGCGGATTTTCAGCCGCGTGATGCGGTTCTTGCGCCGCGCCAGCACCTCGAAGCGGAAGCCGTGGAAGCTGAACACCTGCCCCGGTGCCGGGATCGCCTGCGCCTCGTGGATCACCAGCCCCGCCACCGTGTTGGCCTCGTCGTCGGGCAGGTTCCAGTCGGTGGCGCGGTTGAGATCGCGGATCGTCATGCCACCATCCACCATCACGCTGCCATCCTCGCTGCGCGAGACCGGATGCGCGCGGTCCGGGTCGAACTCGTCGGTGATCTCGCCCACGATCTCCTCTAGGATGTCCTCGAGCGTCACCAGCCCGCGCAGCGCGCCGTATTCGTCGACCACCAGCGCGAAATGCGCCTTGCGCCGCAGGAACTCGCGCAACTGCTCGTCGAGCGTGGTCGTATCGGGCACGAAATAGGGCGGGGTGGCCACGTCGAGCGCCCGGAAGGCGGCTTGGCGCCGCCCTCCCTTTCCAGGCTCCCGCAGCAGGCTGTTCATTGCCCGCGACAGGTCTTTCGCGTGCAGCACACCGACGATGTTCTCGCGCTGGCCGCGATAGACCGGGAGCCGCGTGTGGGGCGAGGCGAGGCATTGTTCCAGAACCGCCTCCGGGTCGGCATCAGCATCGACCATCTCGATCTCCGAGCGGTGCAGCATCACCTCCTCTACCGTGCGCTCGCCGAGATCGAGCGCACCGAGGAGCCGGTCACGGTGCTCCTTCCCCATCGCGCCTTCGGAATGACCGAGCGCAATCGCCCCCGCGATCTCCTCATGGACCGAGAGCACGGCGCGATCGGGATCCGCGCGCACGCCGAAGAGCAGCAACAGCCCTCTCACCAGCACCTGCACCGCCGCCACCACCGGCGAGAACAGCAGGATGATCAGCCGGATCGGCCCCGAAACGCGTGCCGCCGCGCGCTCTGGGTCGGTG
>PHEG01000026.1 GCA_002842835.1 Alphaproteobacteria bacterium HGW-Alphaproteobacteria-2
CAAGACGCGTGGCTACTACCAGGGCTCCAACGTGTCCTACAACCTCAAGAAGCTGGTCGGGGCGGGCTACATGCACCACCAGCGCTGCGCTGCCGACCGGCGCGCGGTGCGGGTTCGCCTGACCGCCCGCGGGCGCGAGGTGTGCCGGGTTGTCGAGGCGCTGTTCGCGCGCCATGCGAGCCAGTTTCCCGGGCAGACGGCTCTGGCGCCCGGCGCGCTGGGCGAGGCCAACGCGGCGCTGCGGAGACTCGAACGCTACTGGAGCGAGCAGATTCGCTACATCTACTAGCGCCGCCGCCCCGTCCCCGGCCGCCGCGCCGCGCGCGACGAAGCATGATGACGATTGCGTGATCCGCGCCCCGCAACCGCCATTCACCACCGCTCCGGATCTGTTGATCCCTGTCTTCCAGGCTCCGGCGCAGTGCGCGGCGGAGCCCGTGCTGCGCCTGCGGCGGAATGTGGACTTTCACTTCGGAACAATTCTAGTATCGGGGGCGCAGGAATTGCGCACGGTGCGCGGCGAGCTTGATGCAAGTCAAGGAACGCGGCGTCACGCCGGGCAGAATGGGCCCGACCGCGCGAGGAGGGAAGACGCATGGATTACTCCGCCGGGCTCGACGCAGCCCTCCACCGTCTGCACGCCGAAGGCCGCTACCGCGTTTTCATCGACATCGAGCGCCGCCGCGGGCAGTTTCCTCACGCCGTCTGGCGCCGCCCCGACGGTAGCGAGCGCGAGATCGTCGTCTGGTGCGGCAACGATTACCTCGGTATGGGCCAGCATCCGGCGGTACTCGCCGCGATGCACGAGGCGATCGACGCCACCGGTGCAGGCTCGGGCGGCACGCGCAACATCTCGGGCACCACGCTCTACCACAAGCGGCTCGAGGCAGAACTCTCCGACCTGCACGGCAAGGAAGCGGCCCTCGTCTTCACCTCGGCCTATATCGCCAACGACGCGACATTGAGCACGCTGCCGAAACTTTTCCCCGGCCTCATCATCTATTCGGATGCGCTCAACCACGCTTCGATGATCGAGGGTGTGCGCCGCAACGGCGGCGCCAAGCGCATCTTCCGCCACAACGATGTGGCGCATCTGCGCGAGTTGCTCGAAGCCGACGATCCGGCGGCGCCGAAGCTGATCGCCTTCGAGTCGGTCTATTCCATGGACGGCGATTTCGGCCCGATCCGCGAGATCTGCGATCTGGCCGATGAATTCAACGCGCTGACCTACATCGACGAGGTCCATGCGGTGGGCATGTATGGCCCCCGCGGCGCCGGCGTGGCCGAGCGCGACGGGCTGATGGCGCGCATCGACATCATCAACGGCACACTGGCCAAGGCCTATGGCGTGATGGGCGGCTATATCGCGTCATCCGCAAAGATGTGCGATGCGATAAGGTCTTACGCGCCAGGCTTCATCTTCACCACATCGCTTCCGCCTGCCGTTGCGGCGGGCGCGGCGGCCAGCGTGGCGCATCTCAAGGGCGACCAGGCACTGCGCGAGCGCCACCAGACCCAGGCGCGTATCCTGAAGATGCGGCTCAAGGGGCTCGGCCTGCCGCTCATCGACCATGGCAGCCACATCGTGCCGGTGCATGTCGGCAACCCGGTGAAGTGCAAGATGATCTCGGACATGCTGCTCGAGGATTTCGGCATTTATGTGCAGCCGATCAACTTCCCCACCGTGCCGCGCGGCACCGAGCGGCTGCGCTTCACGCCCTCGCCGGTGCACGGACCAGAGTTGATGGACGGGCTTGTGCGCGCGATGGACAGTCTCTGGGCACGCTGCGAGTTGAGCCGCGGGCAGAAGTCCGCCTGACTCGAAGAAACTGCTGCGCCCGCGTAATGCCTATGATAAATTTGGCGTCAGCCGGGGCGCTGGAACGAATCGCGGCAGTCAGCGGGCGGTCCGAAGGGATAGGCAAGGGCGATGATCGGGCGGAAATCCGGGCCGAACCAGGACGATCAGCCTTCCGGTGTCGCGCCTCGCGGTTTCGACGACTACGATCTGCGGCTTGGCGACATCATGCGCGGCGAGCGGGCGACCAAGGGTAAGTCGCTGCTCGACGCCCAGCGCGACCTCCGCATCCGTGCCTCCTATCTCGCCGCCATCGAGAGCGCCGATCTTTCCGCCTTCGAGAGCCGCGGCTTCGTTGCTGGTTTCGTGCGCTCCTACGCGCGCTATCTCGGGCTCGATCCGGAATGGGCCTGGCGCACTTTCTGTGCCGAGAGCGGCTTCGAGGGTGCGAACGCCTTCGACCAGCGGCCTGCCGATACCGCCCGTGCCGCGCCCGCACGGCGTGCCGTCGCGCGTGAGGCTTTTGCCATCGGCCTGCCCGACGTGCGTCCCGGCATTCTCGACAGGGTGCAGCCCGGGGCGCTCGGCTCGCTTGCCGTGCTGCTCGCGTTGCTTGCCGGGCTCGGCTATGGCGGGCTCTCGCTGCTGCACGAGGTGCAGCGCGTGCACCTCGTGCCGGTGGACGAGCCGCCGGGGATCGTCACCACGCTGCCCGGGCTCGACATGCAGGCAGCCGATGCGGGCGCCGATGTCGCGCTGCCTGCCGCGCCAGAGCCCGAGGCGCTGGCGCGTGTCTATCGCCCGCAGGCGCTCGACTTTCCGGTGGTGGTGGCCCGCGACGGGCCCATCGCGGCACTCGACCCGGGTGCGCTGGGCGTGTTCGCCCCCGCCACGCAGCGCCAGCCCTTCCTCGACCGGCTGGCCGCGGCGGAGAGTGACCCGGTCGCCGAAGTCATCGCCCGGGATGTGCAAGTGATCGAGAGCGTGCGGCCGCGTGTCGAACTTGTTGCCCTGCGCCCCGCCTGGGTTCGCGTCTTCACCGATGAGGGCACGGTGCTGTTCGAGAAGATCCTTGATGCGGGCGAGCGCTACGCCGTGCCCGAGCGTGATGTCGCGCCTCGGCTCAGGGCAGGCAACTCGGGTTCGCTCTTCCTGCTGGTGGATGGGCAGGCCTACGGGCCGGTCGGGCCGGGCACGAGCGTGGCGCGGCGGGTTTCGCTGGCGCCTGACGACATCACCGGGGGCTACCGCCAGGCCGAATTGCCTGCCGATCTGCTGGCCCGTCAACCCTCTGCCGTCGCCGAAAGCGCTGCCGCGCCGACAGAGTGATCGGCGCGCCATTGCCGCGCCCGGCAGGCCGGTTTACCTCTGGGGCAGTGACAGCAGCCGAGGCTTCTCCATGTCCATGCACGCCCTGCGCCCCTGGCGCGCCATCGAACGGCGCAAGTCGCGCCAGATCCGTGTCGGGCCGCTGGCCGTCGGCGGCGATGCGCCGATCAGCGTGCAGACCATGACCAACACGCTGACCACGGACGTGGCCGCCACCGTGGCGCAGATACAGGCCGCCGCCGAGGCCGGCGCCGATATCGTGCGCGTCTCCACTCCTGACGAGGCCAGCACCCGCGCGCTGCGCGAAATCGTGCGCGAGAGCCCGGTGCCGATCGTCGCCGACATCCATTTTCACTACCGCCGCGCCATCGAGGCGGCCGAGGCGGGCGCGGCCTGCCTGCGCATCAACCCCGGCAACATCGGCGACGCCCGCCGGGTGCGCGAGGTGGTGCAGGCCGCCAAGGACCACGGCTGTTCGATCCGCATCGGGGTGAATGCGGGCAGCCTGGAAAAGCACCTGCTGGAGCGCTATGCCGAACCCTGCCCCGAGGCGATGGTGGAGTCCGCGCTCGAGCATATCCGACTGCTCGAGGATAACGACTTTCACGAGTACAAGGTAAGCTGCAAGGCCTCCGACGTGTTCCTCGCCGCCGCCGCCTATCAGGCGCTGGCCGATGCGACCGACGCGCCCCTTCACCTCGGCATCACCGAGGCGGGCGGGCTGATGACCGGCACGATCAAGTCGGCGATCGGGCTTGGCAACCTGCTCTGGGCCGGGATCGGTGACACGATTCGGGTCAGCCTCTCCGCCGATCCGGTGGAGGAGGTGCGCGTCGGCTACGAAATCCTGAAGGCGCTGGGGCTGCGCCACCGCGGGGTCAACATCATCTCCTGCCCGTCCTGCGCGCGGCAGGGCTTCGACGTGATCCGAACGGTGGAGGCGCTCGAAGAGCGGCTGGCGCATATCAAGACGCCGATGAGCCTCAGCATCATCGGCTGCGTGGTGAACGGCCCCGGCGAGGCGCTGATGACCGACGTGGGCTTCACCGGCGGCGGCGCGGGCAGCGGCATGGTCTATCTGGCCGGCAAGCAGAGCCACAAGCTGTCGAACGCGCAGATGATCGAGCATATCGTCGAGCAGGTCGAGCGCCGCGCCGCCGAGATCGAGGCCGAGACGGCGGCGCAGGCGGCGGCGGAGTGAGCCTCGCGCTAACGCTGGCGGCGCTCTGGGCGCTGGTGGCGAGCCTGGTGGCGATGCTGGCCGATCCGCGCTGGCACTGGCCCGTGGCGCGCCTGCTGGTGCTGGCGGGGCTGCCGGTCCTGGCGCTGGTGTTCTGGCGCCACGGGGTGCTGGTGGGGCTGCTGGTGCTGGCGGGCGCGGCTTCGGTGCTGCGCTGGCCGCTCATCCGGCTCTGGCAGCGGCTCGCGCGGCGTTTTCACGGCTGAGGGGCGTTGCCCCCCGCCGCGCGGCGGGGTAGCCCGGAAAAATGATGGGGTCCGATCCGCTTGCCGACCTTCCCGCCGCGCTGCCGCCGCTGCGCGGCACGCTCACGGCCCGCCGTCCGCTGGCCGATCTCACCTGGCTCCGGGTGGGCGGCCCGGCGGACTGGCTCTTCCAGCCCGCCGATGCTGCCGATCTGGCAACCTTTCTCACTGCGCTGCCGGGCGATGTCCCGGTCTTCGTGCTGGGGCTCGGCTCGAACCTCATCGTGCGCGACGGCGGCATTCGCGGCGTGGTGATCCGCCTCGGGCGCGGCTTCAACACCATCGCAGTAGAGGGGGGGCGCCTGCGGGCGGGCGCGGCCGCGCCCGATGCGCGGGTGGCCGAGGCGGCGGCGGCGGCGGGCATCGACCTTTGCTTCCTGCGCACCATCCCCGGCGCCATCGGCGGCGCGGTGCGCATGAACGCGGGCTGCTATGGGCGCTATGTCGCCGATCACCTGGTCGAGGCGACGGCGATCACCCGCGCGGGCGAGACGGTGCGCCTGGCTCCCGCCGATCTGGGTCTCGGCTACCGCGCCAGTCGCCTGCCCGAGGGTTGGGTGATCACCGAGGCGCTGTTCGAGGGGCAGCGGGCCGACCCGCAGGCGCTCGCCGCGGCCATGGCCGAGCAACTGGCGCGGCGCGACGCAACCCAGCCCACGAAGGAGCGCACCGCGGGTTCGACCTTTCGCAACCCCTCGGGTGCGTCCTCCACCGGCGCGCCCAGCGAGAACCACGCGCTCAAGGCCTGGGCGGTGATCGACGCGGCCGGGATGCGCGGTGCGCGGCTGGGCGGGGCGGTGATGAACGCGATGCATCCCAACTTCCTGACCAACGCGGGCGGCGCCACCGCCGCCGATCTCGAAGGACTGGGCGAGGAAGTCAGAAAAAGGGTTTTGCAGCACTCGGGGATTTCGCTAGAGTGGGAGATCAGGCGGGTCGGCGAACCGTCCCCTGACATATAACCACAGCCGGGCGGCAAGCCCGGACAACTATAACCGGGCGCAATGCCCGGACAGAGGCACGAGGAACGGGCATGTCGAGCAGGGCAGCCCACCGTGTGGCCGTCCTGTTGGGCGGGCCGTCCGCCGAGCGCGAGGTATCGCTCTCGACCGGGGCCCAGTGCGCCGGGGCGTTGCGCGGCGAGGGTTACGAGGTCATCGAGATCGATGCCGGGCAGGACCTGCCCGCGCGCCTCGCCGAGGCCGGGCCGGATGCCGTCTTCAACGCGCTGCATGGACGTTGGGGCGAAGACGGCTGCGTGCAGGGCCTGCTCGAATGGCTGCGCATCCCCTACACCCATTCCGGCGTGCTGGCCTCGGCGCTGGCAATGGACAAGGCGCGCAGCAAGGCTGCCTATCACGCTGCGGGCCTGCCTACGGCGCCCTGGCTTCTGGCGCAGGCCCGGGAAGTTCGTTCCCGCCATCTGATGAAGCCCCCCTATGTGGTCAAGCCCAACAACGAGGGTTCCTCCGTAGGCATCTACATCGTCCGGCCCGGCGATCCGCCACCGGCGCTTGCCGACGGCATGCCGGGCATCGTGATGGCCGAGGCCTATGCCCCGGGCCGCGAGCTGACCGTCACCGTGCTCGGTGACCGGGCGCTGACGGTGACCGACATCCTCACCGAGGGCTGGTACGACTACGCGGCGAAATACACCCCCGGCGGCTCGCGCCACATGGTGCCCGCCGATCTGCCCGACGAGGTGTTCGACGCCTGCCTCGGCCACGCGCTGCATGCGCACCGGATACTCGGCTGCCGCGGCATCAGCCGCACCGATTTCCGCTGGGACGAGGGCCGCGGTCTCGCCGGGCTCGTGCTGCTCGAGACCAACACCCAGCCGGGCATGACGCCCACCTCGCTCTCGCCCGAGCAGGCGGAGGCGGAGGGCATCTCCTTCGGCGCGCTCTGCCGCTCTCTCGTGGAGGACGCGTCGTGCGACCGCTGAACGCGATTTTCGGCGCGTCGTCGCGCCGCCGCTGCGATCCGGCGCCCAGCCGCTGGGCCTACCGGCTCAACCGGCTGTGGCTGACGCCGCTCTTCCGCGCTGCGCTGCTGCGCGGGGTGCCGGTGCTGGTGCTGGCGCTGCTCGTCGGTCAGGCGCTCTCCGACCCGGCAACACTCGCGCGGCTGCGCGCCGAGGCCGCGGCGCTGCGCGAAGCCGTCGCCATGCGCCCCGAGTTCGCGGTGCGCGAGCTGGCGATCGAGGGCGCCACCGAGGAGACGGTCGCGGACATCGCCGAAGTTCTGGCGCTCGATTTTCCCGTGTCCTCGCTTGATCTCGATCTCGAGGCGCTGCGCCAGGCGGTCGAGGGGCTCGATGCGGTGGCCTCGGCCAGGCTCCGGGTGGTCGCGGGAGGGCAGTTGCGGGTGCTGGTCGCGGCGCGGCGGCCCGCGCTTTTGTGGCGCAGAGCCGACGGCCTCGAGCTGCTCGATGCCGAGGGACGGCGGATCATGGCCGTGACCGCGCGCGCCGAGCATCCGGATCTGTGGCTCGTGGCCGGCGAGGGGGCCGATGCAGCGGCGCCCGAAGCTCTGTCGCTGATGCGTGCGGCGCGCCCGCTCGCGGCGCGGCTGCGCGGGCTCGAGCGCATCGGCACGCGGCGCTGGGACGTGGTGCTGACAGACGGACAGCGCATCCTGCTGCCCGAGACCGGCGCACTCGCCGCGCTCGAGCGCGCCATCGCTCTCGACGAGGCGCGCGGCCTCTTCGCCGGGCCGGTCGCGGCGCTCGATCTGCGCGACCCGGCGCGCACCGTTCTGCGGCTGCGTCCGCCGCCCGAGCCTGGCGACCCGGCACTGCCCGCGCGCGACTACCCCGAGCGGGCCATCAACAGTGGAGAAGATGCGTGATAAAGATGCTCTACCGCACCCAGCGGGCGATGCGCCAGAAGCGGCAGGCCGCGATGCGCCGAGGCGTCGTTGCGATTCTCGATGTCGGTACCACCAAGATCGCCTGCCTCGTGCTTCGCTTCGACGGCGACGATCCGGCCGCTCATGCCGCCGGGCTCGGCGCGCTCGCCGGGCAGGCGCGGTTTCGCGTGATCGGCGCCGCCACCACACGCGCGCGCGGCGTGCGCTTCGGCGAGATTGATGCGCTGCAGGAGACCGAGCGCGCGATCCGCACCGCGGTGCAGGCGGCGCAGAAGATGGCGGGAACCCGCGTCGATCACGTCATCGCCTGCTTCTCGGGCGCCCGCGCGCGCAGCTACGGCCTCGCGGGCTCCGTGTCCCTGACCGACGGGCCGGTTGCCGAGGCCGATGTCGCCCGCGTGCTGGCTGCCTGCGACGTGCCCGATTACGGCGCGGGCCGCGAGGCGCTGCATGCCCAGCCGGTCAATTTTGCCATCGACCACCGCAGCGGGCTCTCGGACCCGCGCGGGCAGATCGGCAACGCGCTCTCGGTCGACATGCATCTGCTGACCGTCGATCTCGATGCCATCGAGACGCTGATCTACGCCATCGGGCGGTGTGATCTGGAACTCGCGGGGCT
>PHEG01000439.1 GCA_002842835.1 Alphaproteobacteria bacterium HGW-Alphaproteobacteria-2
CGCGCGGGGCTTCAGCCCGTATTTCTCGCCGAACGCCTTCGAGCCGATCAGCAGCGCCGCCGCCCCGTCCACGATGCCGCTCGAATTGCCCGCGTGGTGAACATGCTCGATGCGCTCCAGATGCGGGTATTTCATCAGCGCCACCGCGTCGAAGCCCGGCATCACCTCGCCCTGGTCCTTGAAGGCAGGCTTCAGCGCGCCGAGCGATTGCATGTCGGTCTCGGGGCGCATGTGCTCATCGCGGTCGAGGATCGGCAGGCCGTTCTGGTCGCGCACCGTGATCACCGATTTTGCGAAACGCCCCTCCTCCCAGGCTTTCGCGGCGCGTCTCTGGCTCTCCACGGCATAGGCATCGCAATCGTCGCGGCTGAAGCCGAACTCGGTGGCGATGATGTCGGCCGATATGCCCTGCGGCACGAAATAGGTCTTCATCGCAAGCGACGGATCGATGGCGATCGCCGCGCCGTCCGAGCCCATGGCGACGCGGCCCATCATCTCGACCCCGCCCGCGACATAGGCCGCGCCCGCGCCCGCACGCACCTGGTTGGCGGCGAGGTTCACCGCCTCCAGCCCCGAGGCACAGAAGCGGTTGATTGCAAGCCCCGGAACCTGCTCGTCGAAATCGGAGGCCAGCACAACCGACCGCGCGAGGCAGCCGCCCTGTTCGCCGACTTGCGTGACATTGCCCCAGATCACGTCCTCGATGGCCTTCGTGTCGAGATCGTTGCGCGCCTTCACCGCGTTCAGCACCTCGGCCGAGAGGCGCAGGCTCGTCACCTCATGCAGCGCCCCGTCCTTGCGGCCCTTGCCGCGCGGGCTGCGCAGCGCGTCATAGATATAGGCGTCCGTCATGTCGGCTCCTTCTCGTCAGGCCCGGTCCGAGGGATGGCCGGGCATCAGATCGTAGGGGGGGGTCCAGCCGGGCAAGTCCGCGATGCGGGAAAGCCAAGCGTCGATGCCGGGCCAGTCGGCCCGGTCGAAATGGAACGGCTCGGTGTAGAAGAGATAGCCGCAGCAGGCCAGATCGGCGATCGTGGGCTGCGCGCCCACCAGCCAGTCGCGGCGGCCGACCTCGCCCTCGAGCACCTCCAGCGCAGCGCGGAAGCGACCCGCGAGCCAAGCGATCACCGGCTCGAGGCGCTTCTCGGGGGGCAGGAAGTTCATCATGAAGCGCAGCGGCCCGGCCTGGCTCGACATCTTGTTGTTGTCCCAGAAGACCCAGCGCAGGATCTCGCGCCGCTCCGCCGCGCTGCGCCCGCCAAACTTTCCGGTCTTCGAGCTGATGTAGTCCTGGATCACGCCCGACTGGCTGAGCACCAGATCGCCCTCGACCATAACCGGCACCTCGCCCATCGGGTTGAGCCGGCGAAACTCGGGCCCGCGCGTCTCTCCATTGAAGAAATCGACGAAGACCGGCTCCCATTCGAGCCCGGCGAGTTCCAGCGTCAGGGCTGCCTTGTAGGAATTTCCGGATTCGCCGAAGCAGTGCAGCTGGATCATGTGTCGTCCCCCGTCGTGTTCTTGCCTGTCCCGTGTTCCGCCACGAAGGCCCGCAGCCGGTGGAGCAGCCTGTCTTCCGCCACGATGCGCTCGTGCTCGCTCAGCAGGAAGGTAAGCGCCATGTCG
>PHEG01000440.1 GCA_002842835.1 Alphaproteobacteria bacterium HGW-Alphaproteobacteria-2
CGGCACACCCGGCAGCCCGTCGTCGCCACCCAGCCAGCCCCAGCGGAAGACGCCGACATAGACCATCTGCCCGAAGGCGAGCGTGGCCATGATGAAGAATATGCCCGTCGTCGAGGCGGTCACCGCCCCCACCGCCAGCCCGAAAAGCGTGGCGAGCAACAGCCCGAGCGCCATGCCCGGGCCGGTTCCGAGCCCGAGCTTGACCGTGCTCGCGGCAAAGCCGTAGGCGGCGATGCCGTAGATCGCGCCGTGGCAGAGCGAGATGAGCCCGCCGAAGCCCGCCACCAGATCGAGGCTGACGGCGAGCAGCGCGAGAATGGCGATCTCGATGACGATCTCGCGGTCGAAGAAGCCGCCCCAGATCGCATGGGCGGCAAGCCCCGCGACGATCAGCGCCAGCGTGACGCTGCGCAGGGGGGTCTGGCGGAACATCAATGCGCCCCCCCGCGCGCCGGGATCAGCCCCTGCGGGCGCAGCACCAGCACCGCGGCCAGCATCACGTAGATTAGCACCGCCGAGAAGCCGGGCAGCAGAACAGCACCGAAGGTCTCGGTGAAGCCGACGATGAACGAGCCTGCGATGGCGCCCTGCAGGCTGCCCAGCCCGCCGATCACGACCACGATGAGCGCGGGGATAAGGATGTCAGTGCCCATGCCCGTTGTCGCGGCGAAGACCGGCGCTGCCACGACCCCCGCGAGCCCGGCGAGCGCGCAGCCGAGGCAGAAGACGGCGAAGAAGAGCCGCTCGACATTGATGCCTAGGCAGGCAGCCATTGCTCCGTTCTCGACGCCCGCGCGGATCATCGCGCCGATCTGGCTTCGCGACAGCATCAGCGTGAGTCCGGCCATCACCGCCGCGCCGAGCGCGATCACGAAGAGCCGGTAGCTGGGGTAGGGGGCGCCGAAGAGATCGACCGGCGCGGCGAAGAGCGCGGGCCCCGCGAGGCTGAGTTCGATGTCGCCCCAGCCCATGCGCACCAGATCGAGGAAGACGAAAATGAGCCCGAAGGTGACCAGCACCTGGTTCATCGGCCCGGCGTGGCGCAGCCGCCGGATGAGCGTGATATAGAGCACGATACCGATGAGCGTGACTGCGAGCGGGGCGAGCAGGAACGCCGCCCAGTAGCTTCCGGAAAGTGCGGCGAGCGTGACGCCAGTGTAGGCGCCCATCATGTAGAGCGCGCCATGGGCGAGATTGACGAAATGCAGCAGTCCGAAAATCACAGTCAGCCCGATGGACAGCAGGAACAGCAGCATCGAGAACTGCACGGCGTTGAGAAGCTGCGTCAGCCAGAAACCAGCATCCCAGGTCATCGGGCTCTCCGGCAGGTGCAAGGGTCGGTCGAAGCCCGCCCCCGGCGCGCTGCCGGAGGCGGGAAAATGGCTGGGCTCAGGAGCCCTGGAGCGTGCATCCGTTCACCGGGTCACGCACTGCCGGTATGGTGGCGATCACCTTCTGGGTAAGCCCGTTCTCGCCCTGCACCGTGTCGTAGATGTAGAAGTTCTGGACCACGTTATTGGTGGCCGGGTCGATCTCGAGCGGGCCGCGCGGGCCGGTATAGGAGATCTTCGGCAGCGCGGCCGCGATCTCCTTCGGGCCCTTGGCGCCACCCTGC
>PHEG01000441.1 GCA_002842835.1 Alphaproteobacteria bacterium HGW-Alphaproteobacteria-2
TGATCCAGGAACAGGTGGAAATGGGCGTGGCGGTGCGCATGGCGGCGATGGACCTGCTGGCGCGCGGGCTGCGCGCGGAGCGCGCGGCATGAGCGGCATGGCCACACCTGCCCCGCCCGAGGGCGAGACGGTAATGACGCGCTTCCGCCCCGACCGCGCCGCCTATGTCCGCGCCCATGGCTGGATGGCCGCGCTCGCCATGGCGCTGGGGATGGGCGCGCTCTGGGTGCTTGGCAACCCGCATGTCTGGACGGGGGCCGTGGGCGGCCTCGCGGCGGTGGCACTGCGTGGGGTCTACATGGCCTCCGAGGAGTTGGCCGCGCATTGGGACCTGACCGAAAACCGCCTGCTGGGCCCCGGCGGGCGGCGCGTGGCGCTGGCCGGGATCGCGCAGGTGAACGTCCTGGGCTCGGCCGTGCAACTGGTCACGAAGACCGGCGACAAGCATCTGATCAAGCACCAGGCCGATGCCGAGGCGGCGCGGCGCTCCATCGAAGCGGCCCGCGGGGCGAGCCGGTGACGGTATCCCTTACCCATACGCTTGCCCCGGGAGAGACCATCCTGGCGGAGGGCGATGTCTCGAACATCTCTCCCGGCCGGAGGATCGTGGCAGGCGCGGCCCTGATCCTGGTCTGGCTCGCCGTCGCCGCAGGGCTTTTCACCGTCTTTAGCCTGCGCGGGCTCACGCCGCTCCAGTCCGGCATGGTGACGGCCGTTTTCGTCCTGCTGCCGCTCTGCATCACGCTGCCGATGTCCATCCTGGTCAAGGGGCCCCGGCAGTGGATCGTCACCGACAGGCGCATCCATTTCGACACCCGGGAGCCGCTGGAGCTTGCCGACATCCGCAAACTCCGCCACGGCAGGACGCTGGTCCTGAAGAGCGGGCACGAGATCCATCTCCGGGGCGCAAGGGACAGGACCGCGCTGCGCGCCGCCCTGCGGAACATTCAGCCATGACGCTTTGCCTGACAAACGCGCGCCTTATCGACCCCGAGGCGGGCACCGACACCCGCGGCTGGCTGCTGGTCGAGGACGACAGGATCCGCGCCACGGGCAGCGGAGACCCACCCGAGGCCCGCGAGGTTCTCGACTGCCGCGGGCACTGCCTCGCCCCCGGTATCGTGGACTGGGGCGTGAAGGTGGGCGAGCCGGGCGAGCGCCACCGCGAGAGCTTCCGCTCGGCGGGGCTTGCCGCCGCGGCGGGCGGCGTGACCACGATGGTCACCCGGCCCGACACCAGTCCTGCCATCGACAGCCCCGAGGTGCTGGAGTTCGTGCGCCGCCGGGGCGAGGCCGCGGCCCCGGTGCGGCTCGCACCCATGGCCGCGCTCACCAAGGGCCGCGAGGGGCGCGAGATGACCGAGATCGGCTTCCTGCTCGATGCCGGCGCCGTGGCCTTCACCGATGCCGACCGTGTGGTGCGCGACACTCGCGTCTATGCCCGGGCGCTGACCTATGCGCGCGGGCTCGGCGCGCTCGTCGTCGCCCATGCGCAGGAGCCGGGGCTCTCCGAAGGCGCCTCGGCCACCTCGGGCAAGTTCGCCTCGCTCGCCGGGCTGCCCGCCGTTCCGGCGATGGCCGAGCGCATCGGGCTCGACCGCGAGATCGGCCTG
>PHEG01000442.1 GCA_002842835.1 Alphaproteobacteria bacterium HGW-Alphaproteobacteria-2
CGCGCGAGCCAGCCGAGCGCCGATCGCTGCGGGTCGGCATCGGCGAGACCCACGCGCCCGCCTGCCCGCGCCAGCGCCGCGGCCAGCGTGACAGCCGCCGTGGTCTTGCCGCAGCCGCCCTTGCGGTTGGCGATCAGCACCGTCTTCATCCCATCACTCCCCTGCGGCCCCTGCTTGCAAGCCGGGCCACGCTAAACCGTTTTTGCCGGTCACCCAACCGCCAAGGTCGCGCCGGCGGCCCTTCCCTTGGCCCTGCGCTGGCTCTATACGCCCGGCCATGTCCGACCGAAGCCACAACGCCCCTGCCCTGCCGCCCGAGATCGCCCGGCGGCGGACCTTTGCCATCATCAGCCACCCGGACGCGGGCAAGACCACGCTGACCGAGAAGTTCCTGCTCTACGGCGGCGCGATCCAGATGGCCGGGCAGGTGCGCGCCAAGGGCGAGGCGCGGCGCACGCGCAGCGACTTCATGCAGATGGAGAAGGACCGCGGCATTTCCGTCTCCGCCTCGGCGATGTCCTTCGACTTCCGCGACTGGCGCTACAATCTGGTGGACACGCCCGGGCACTCGGATTTCTCCGAGGATACCTATCGCACCCTCACCGCGGTCGATGCCGCCGTCATGGTGATCGACGGCGCCAAGGGGGTCGAGAGCCAGACGCGCAAGCTCTTCGAAGTGTGTCGGTTGCGCGACCTGCCGATCCTGACGTTCTGCAACAAGATGGACCGCGAGGCGCGCGAGACCTTCGAAATCATCGACGAGATCCAGGAGAACCTCGCCATCGACGTGACCCCGGCAAGCTGGCCCATCGGCCAGGGGCGCGAGTTTCTCGGCTGCTACGACCTGCTGCACGACCGGCTGGAGCTGATGGACCGCGCCGATCGCAACCGCGTGGCCGCTTCGATCGCCTTCCAGGGGCTCGACGACCCGGACCTCGCCCGGCATGTGCCCGCCGATCTTCTGGCGAAGCTGCGCGAAGAGGTGGAGATGGCGCGCGGGCTGCTGCCCGCATTCGACCTGCAGGCGTTCCGCGACGGCACGCTGACGCCGATCTGGTTCGGCTCGGCGATCAACTCCTTCGGGGTGAAGGAGTTGATGGAGGGGATCGGCGCCTATGGCCCGCCGCCGCAACCCCAGCCCGCCGAGCCCCGGCAGGTCTCGCCCGATGAGGAGCCGGTGACCGGCTTCGTCTTCAAGGTTCAGGCGAACATGGACCCGAAGCACCGCGACCGGGTGGCCTTCGTGCGGCTCGCCTCGGGGCATTTCCGGCGCGGCATGAAGCTCATGCATGTGCGCTCGAAGAAGCAGATGACGATCTCGGCGCCGGTGCTCTTCCTCGCCGCCGACCGGGAACTGGCCGAGGAAGCATGGGCGGGAGACATCATCGGCATCCCCAACCACGGGCAGCTGCGCATCGGAGACGCGCTGACGGAAGGCGAGGTACTGCGCTTCACCGGCATTCCCGCCTTCGCGCCGGAGCTTTTGCAGGCCGCCCGCGCGGGCGACCCGATGAAGGCCAAACACCTCGACAAGGCGCTGATGCAATTCGCCGAGGAGGGCGCGGCCAAGGTGTTCAAGCCCGCCATCGGCTCGGGATTCATCGTCGGCGTCGACCCAGTTCTCCTCGGCGCGCTGGGTCTCGGGCGAGAAGACAGAGGTCGAGCGGCTGGCCGCCGCCAACAAGGGCCATATGGCCACCGACCACGACGGCGACCCGGTATTCCTCACCCGCCTGCAATGGGACATCGACCGGGTGGAGCGCGACTATCCGGCGCTGAAGCTGACCGCGATCAAGGAAATGCAGGTCTGAGAGCGGCGCCATCGCCCGGCCTCAGGCCTGAACGTCAGTAACATATTCGTGAGCATCGGCCACCGGATACCCGCCTGACGGGTGTTCTAGACATTTCATTCAATCTCATGCGTTAATCCCGCGCTAAATCCTGGCGGTGATGCTGCAGGCGGCTCCCGGGCGGGGGACGCTGCGTCGGTGGCAAGGTGGGCAGGAAGGTCATGGTTTC
>PHEG01000443.1:0-741 GCA_002842835.1 Alphaproteobacteria bacterium HGW-Alphaproteobacteria-2
TCGGGCGGCGCTGGCCGATTGGTTGCGCGCCGGAAAGATCACGGTTCGGGAACATTTCCTGGAAGGGCCCGAGGCCGCGCCCGACGCGATCGGGATGCTTTATCGCGGAGAAAATACCGGCAAGCTGATCATAGCGGTCTGACCAGAGCGGGCGATCACACGATCGAGACAGAAGCAACGCGACGGTTCCAGTTGACCGAAGACTTCTTTGCCCCGTGTGGCTGCCATTGGAAGAGCGAGGCAATGGCTGTGACATGGTGACGTCCCTGGACGTGGTGTAGCTCGGTAGCGCGGTGATCTTCGGTGCCTTCCGATAGGGTCTGGTTGTCGAAGCCAACCCCTGACCGGAAGGAACACCGATGACCGGCGACATGATGAAACTGCGCGCGCTTGTCGAGAAGACGTCCGGTGCCGATCTGCTGTGCGAGATGATCGGCCTTGCCGCCGGGCGGCCGATGAGGATGGAGGTGGGCGCCGCGACCGGCGCAGGCTACGGCGAGAGTTCTGCGCTGCGGACAGCGCAGCGCAACGGTTGCCGCGACCGGGACTCGGAGACGCGGGCGGACACGGTCGAGCTACGCATTCCTAAGCTTCGCAAGGGCAGCTACTTCCCCGGCTTCCCGGAACTGCGCCGCATGGCCGAGAAGGCCCTGACCGCCGTGATCCAGGAAGCCCGCGTTCGGGGCGCATCTCGACACAGTCGGTCCGAGTTGGTCAAGGCCATGGGCATGAGCGGCATCT
>PHEG01000443.1:749-2352 GCA_002842835.1 Alphaproteobacteria bacterium HGW-Alphaproteobacteria-2
GCCGCAGGGAGGTTGGGTATGACGCGCATGGCGAGCCTTGCCGACAAGGTTGCGATCGAACAGGAACAATCCTGGGAGGCGCGTCGGCCGGCGCGCACGCTCTATGAGTTCCTCGGCAAGACGGCCGCCGCCTACCCGGACCGACCTGCGGTTTCCTTTCAGATCCTGTCGGGGCCCACGGACAAGGCAGAGACGCTGCGATGGGCCGAACTCATGGCGCGCGCAACGGCGGCGGCCAACATGTTCCGTGCGCTCGGGATCGGCGAGACGGATGTCGTCGCCTATCTGCTGCCCAACTGCAACGAGACGGTGATCACGTTGCTGGGCGGCGCCGTGGCGGGGATCGTCAGCCCCATCAACCCGCTGCTGGAGCCGGAACACATCTCGGCGATCCTTCGCGAAACCGGGGCCAAGGTGCTCGTCACGCTGGCGCCCTTCCCCAAGACCGACGTCGCGCAGAAGGCCGCCGAGGCGGTGCGCCATGCGCCGAACGTGAAGGTGATCCTCGAGGTCGATCTCAACCGCTACCTGACGCCGCCGAAGAGCTGGATCGTGCCGCTCATCCGGCCCAAGGTGGCGCCGCACCACACCGCGCGCATACTGGCCTTCAACGCCGAGTTGCGCCGCCACCGCCGCGACGGCCTAGACTTTCCCGACGCGAAGGGTGATCGGGTGGCGGCGGCATTCCACACCGGGGGCACCACGGGCATTCCGAAGATCGCGCAACACCGTTACGAGGGCATGATCTACAACGGCTGGTGCGCGCATGAGCTGCTGTTCACCGAGCACGACGTGCTGCTCTGCCCGCTGCCGCTCTTCCATGTCTTCGCGGCCTATCCGATCCTGATGGCCTGCATCGCCTCGGGCGCGCACATGGTTCTTCCTACGCCCGCCGGGTATCGCGGCGACGGAGTGTTCGACAATTTCTGGAAACTGATCGAGCGGTGGCGCGCGAGTTTCATGGTTACCGTGCCCACTGCGGTGGCCGCGCTGATGCAGCGCAAGGTCGATGCCGACGTGTCGAGCCTGCGCACCGCGATCTGCGGCTCGGCGGCGCTGCCGGTGGAGCTGTTCAACCGCTTCCGCGATGCGACCGGCGTCGAGATCCTCGAAGGCTACGGCATGACCGAGGCCACCTGCCTCGTCTCCGCCAACCCCTACGACGGCGTGAAGAAGGTGGGCTCCGTCGGCCTGCCGTTCCCGCACACAAGCGTGCGCATCCTCGTCTGCGCGCCGGACGGCACCGTGAAGCGCGAGATGGGTGTGGACGAGGTGGGCGAGATCTGCGTCTCGAACCCGGGCGTGTGGCCCGGCAACACCTACATGGAGCCCGACAAGAACAAGGGCCTCTTCGCCGACGGCAAATGGCTGCGCACCGGCGATCTGGGCCGCATAGACGCGGACGGCTATCTCTGGATCACGGGCCGCGCCAAGGACCTGATCATCCGCAGCGGCCACAACATAGACCCGGCGATGATCGAGGAGGCGCTGGCGGCGCACCCGGCGGTTGCCTTCGCGGGCGCGATCGGCCAGCCGGATGCCTTCGCGGGCGAACTGCCCTGCGCCTATGTGGAACTCGTCAAGGATGCCCGCGCCGACGGCA
>PHEG01000444.1 GCA_002842835.1 Alphaproteobacteria bacterium HGW-Alphaproteobacteria-2
CTTGCAGGGGGCGCGAGGCTTGGCTACATCCGGCCCACCCAAGGACGCGGGTGTAGCTCAGGGGTAGAGCACAACCTTGCCAAGGTTGGGGTCGAGGGTTCGAATCCCTTCGCCCGCTCCAAAATTCCGACATTGCCGCCTCTTCGTCCGCCGCCCGTCATGGGACGGCGGGCGCAGGGGGCAGCGGCGTGTCTCGCGCGCAAGTTTCTGCGCTCTGCCGTCGCACACATCACGATCTGCCTTCCAGGTGCAAGCGGCGCGCCCGGCGACGCAGGCGTTACCAAATTGCCACTTTACATGCGCATCTTCGCACCCCACCATATCTTGTAAGGTTCGCCACTAAATTGCGGACCTTTGGTAGAAAAGACTGCACCTAGTGGGCCTTCGGGCCTGTCGGGGCGATCATTAGAGGCCGCCATGACGACCCTTGAGCAGTATCTTCACACCGACGACATCCATCCGATCGACATCGTCGAGAGCCTGGCCGAGCACCACGACTGGGATTTCGACCGCATCACCGAGGACCAGATCGCCATGAGCGTGGCGGGGAGCTGGCGCACCTATTCGGTGACGCTGGCCTGGTCGGGCACCGACGAGACGCTGCGGCTTATCTGCACCTTCGAGACCGAGCCGCCTGAGGCGCGACTGCCCGCGCTCTACGAGACGCTCAACCGCGCCAACGACCTCTGCTGGGCGGGCGCCTTCACCTACTGGGCGGAACAGAAGCTGATGGTCTATCGCTACGGGCTGGTGCTGGCTGGGGGGGCCGTCGCCGAGCCCGAGCAGATCGACCGGATGCTGCACGCCGCGGTTGGTAACTGCGAACGCTTCTATCCGGCCTTCCAGCTCGCCACCTGGGCCGAGCGGTCGCCCGGCGAGGCCATCGGCGTGGCCATTGCGGAGGCCTACGGGCGCGCCTAATCTGCCCCCCGCACAAAGGGGGGCTGCATGGACCTGACAGAGATCGCGCGGCGCGGACTCGTGCTGCTGGGATGCGGCAGGATGGGCTCGGCGCTCATGGAGGGCTGGCTTGCGCGCGGGTTGCCGCCTGCTGCTCTGAGCGTGATCGACCCCCACCCCGCCGCGCGGCTGACTGCGCTGGCGGGCGAGGGACTGCGGCTCAACGCGCCGTTGCCTGCGGCGCCCGCCGTCTGCCTCGTCGCGGTCAAGCCGCAGATGATGGTCGAGGCGCTGCCGCAGATCGCGGTTCTGGGCGGCGGCGGCACGGTCATCCTGTCCATTGCGGCGGGCACGCCGATCCGCGCTTTCGAGGCGGCGCTGGGAGCGGCCACGCCAATCGTGCGGGCGATGCCGAACACACCTGCGGCCGTCGGCCACGGCATCAGCGCCATCGTGGGCAACGCCACCGCCGGGGCCGAGGCGCTCGCCATGGCCGAGACGCTGCTCTCGGCGGTGGGCGAGGTGGTGCGGCTGGAGGACGAGGCGCAGATGGATGCCGTGACCGGCGTCTCCGGCTCGGGCCCGGCCTATGTCTTCCACCTGATCGAGGCGCTGGCCGACGCAGGCACCGCCGTCGGGCTGTCGCCCGATCTTGCGCTGCGGCTCGCCCGGGCGACGGTGGCCGGGGCGGGC
>PHEG01000445.1 GCA_002842835.1 Alphaproteobacteria bacterium HGW-Alphaproteobacteria-2
GTAGCTCTCGCCCTCGCGGAAATTCTCGTCATGCGCCATGTAGCCGAAGCTGTAGAGATGCACGAAGGCCGAGACCGTGGTCACCACGATCAGCATGACTGCGGTCAGCCGGTCGAGCCGGATCGCCCAGTCCACTGCGAAGGTGCCCGACTCGACCCAGCGCAGCAGGCTCACCTTCGCGGTCTCGCCGTCGAAGGTGAGAAACACGATCCAGGAGAGGATCATCGACAGGAACAGGAGCCCCGTGGCCAGAACCTGTGCGGACTTCTCTCCCATGACGCGCCAGCCGAAGCCGCAGAGGATGGCACCCAGGAGCGGGGCAAAGAGGATGATCGTCTCCATCGTCTCAGCCCCTCATGCGGTTGATGTCGGACACGTCGATGGTGCCGCGGTTGCGGAAGAAGGTGACGAGGATCGCGAGCCCGATGGCCGCCTCCGCCGCCGCCACGGTCAGCACGAAGAGCGTGAAGACCTGCCCCACCAGATCGCCCAGGAAGCTCGAGAAGGCGACGAGGTTGATGTTGACAGACAGCAGGATCAGCTCGATCGACATCAGGATGACGATGACGTTCTTCCGGTTGAGGAAGAGCCCGAAGATGCCGATGACGAACAGCGCCGCCGCGACTCCAAGATAATGTCCCAGTCCGATCATGCCGTTTCCTGTCCCTCGTCGCCCACGCGGGCGGTCCGTCTTTTACCGCGTCCCGGACTCTCCCGGGCCGGAAGCGTCAGAGCCCCTGCCCCGACCGCACATCCTTCAGCTCCAGCGCCTTGGCCGGGTCGCGGTACATCTGCGCCAGCACATCCTGGCGCTTGATGTCCTGGCGGTGGCGCAGCGTCAGCACGATGGCCCCCACCATGGCCACCAGCAGGATCAACCCCGCCGCCTGGAAGAGATAGAGGTACTTGTCATAGAGCACCGCCCCAAGCGCGGCGGTGTTGTGCACGTCGCCGGGCGTTGGCACGCCGCGCGCCGCCTCGGCCCCGTCGGCAAAGCGCCAGTCGCCCAGAACCAACCCCAGCTGCATCAGCAGCACCACGCCGATCAGGAGCGCGATGGGCATGTACTGCGCCATGCCGGCCTTGAGCGCCGCGAAATCGACGTCGAGCATCATCACCACGAAGAGGAATAGCACCGCCACGGCGCCGACATAGACGATGACCAGAAGCATCGCCACGAACTCGGCCCCGAGCAGGATGAAGAGCCCCGCCGCCGACAGAAAGGCGAGGATGAGCCACAGGACGGAATGCACCGGGTTGCGGGCCACGACCACCATCAGCCCGCCGCCGACGGTCAGCACGGCAAAGAGGTAGAAGGCGAATTCAGCGATACCCATGATCCCTCTCCTCAGCGATAGGGCGCGTCAAGCTCGATGTTGCGGGCCCGTGGCAAATTCGAAATTCGGCCCCTCGACGATGGCATCCACCGGGCAGGCCTCCTGGCAGAAGCCGCAGTAGATGCACTTGGTCATGTCGATGTCGTAGCGGGTGGTCCGCCGCGAGCCGTCCTCGCGCGGTTCGGCGTCGATGGTGATCGCCTGCGCCGGGCAGATCGCCTCGCACAGCTTGCAGGCGATGCAGCGTTCCTCGCCATTGGGATAGCGGCGCAGCGCGTGCTCGCCGCGGAAGCGGGGCGACAACGGCCCCTTCTCGTGCGGGTAGTTCACCGTGGCCTTGGGGGCGAAGAAGTATTTCAGCCCCAGCCGCATGCCGCCGAAGAAATCGGCGAGCAGGAAATAGCGGGTGGCGCGGGTCCAGTCGATCTGTGTCATCTCACACCCCCATCGCCCAGCGCGCCCAGAAGCCGCCGAGCACCTCGAATTTCGCCAGGAAGGCCACGATCACCACCCAGCCGAGGCTCAGCGGCAGGAACACCTTCCAGCCGATCCGCATGAGTTGATCGTAGCGGTAACGCGGCGTGATCGCCTTCACCATGGCGAAGAGGAAGAAGAAGAACGCCATCTTGGCGACCATCCAGAACGCCCCGTCGGGCAGCCCCGGAATGGGCGACAGCCAGCCGCCGAAGAACAGCAGGCTCATCAGCGCGCACATCAGGAAGATGGCGATGTATTCGCCCGCCATGAACAGCAGGAACGGCGTCGAGGAATATTCCACCTGATAGCCCGCGACGAGTTCGGACTCGGCTTCTGGCAGGTCGAAGGGCGGGCGGTTCGTCTCGGCCAGCGCCGAGATGAAGAAGAGCGCCACCATCGGCAGATGCGGCAGCCAGTACCAGCCGAAGAAGCCGTAGGCCGTATCCTGCGCCGTCACGATGGCCGAGAGGTTGAGCGAGCCCGTCGAGATCAGCACGCCGACGATAATGAAGCCGATCGACACCTCGTAGGAGATCATCTGCGCGGCAGAGCGCAGGCTGCCCAGGAAGGGATATTTCGAGTTCGACGCCCAGCCGCCCATGATCACGCCATAGACCTCGAGCGAGGAGACGGCGAAGATGAAGAGGATGCCGACGTTGATGTCGGCCAGCACCCAGCCCGGCGCGAAGGGCACCACCGCCCAGGCCAGCAGCGCCAGCACGAAGGAGAGAAGCGGCGCGAGCAGGAACACCGGCCTGTCGGCACCCGCGGGGATCACCACTTCCTTCACGACGTATTTCAGCGCGTCGGCCACCGTCTGCAACAGCCCCCAGGCACCCACAACGTTGGGGCCCCGGCGCATCTGCACGGCCGCCCAGATCTTGCGGTCGCCGTAGACGAGGAAGAGAAGCGAGCCCATCACGAAGCCAGTCACCGCGAGGCACTGCGCGAGGATCAGGACGAAGGTGCCGAAGCCCGTCTGCAAGAAATCC
>PHEG01000446.1 GCA_002842835.1 Alphaproteobacteria bacterium HGW-Alphaproteobacteria-2
GCGCCCGGGCCGGTGCTTGTGCGCATGCACGCACTCAACCCGATGGACGATGTGCTGGGCTTGCGCCCGGGCCGCGCCGGACAGACGGCGGCGGCCATGCGGCTCATCGCCGCCGAGGGGCGCGGGGTCATCGTGCTGCTGCGCGACACCGACAACATCATGGCCCGCCCCGGAACCGCCTCGCCGCAGCGGCTGCGCCAATACGGGCTGGGCGCTCAGATCCTTGCCGCACTCGGCGTGCACGAGATGATCCTGCTCACCAATTCGCCAAGCCCGCGGCCCGTGGGGATCGAAGGCTACGGACTTGCCATCCTGGGCACGCGGCCCATCCCGACGGAGGGCTGAGCCATGGCTGAGGCCGAAAGCCACCACACGCTCGATCTGCCCGTCTTCGAGAGCGCGCCCAAGGTGCTCATCGTGGCCGCCCCCTATTACCGGGACATCGCCGAGGGGCTGCTGGCAGGTGCGCGCACAATGCTGGAGCGCGCGGGCGCGCTGCACGAGACGGTGGCGGTGCCCGGCGCGCTGGAAATCCCGTCCGCCATCGCCATCGCCCACCGCCACGCACAGTTCGACGGCTATGTCGCGCTCGGCTGCGTGATCCGCGGCGAGACCACCCATTACGACACGGTCTGCAACGACAGCTCGCGCGGATTGATGCTGCTGGGGCTGCAGGGCGCGGCGATCGGCAATGGCATCCTGACGGTGGAGAACCGCGCCCAGGCGCTGGTGCGCGCCGACCCGACGGGCGGCGACAAGGGCGGCGGTGCGGCGGCGGCGGCGCTGCACCTTATCGCCCTCTTCCGCCGCTATGCGCTGAGCCGCAAGGGCATCGGCTTCCGCCCCGGGGGCGGGACGCGGCTGGCGGGCGAGCCGGACGGCGGAGAGACGGCGTGACCGGTTCCGAGGAGAGACGCCGCGCACGGGCCGCGGCGCGGCTGCATGCCGTGCAGGCGCTGTTCCAGATGGAAGCCTCCGGTGTCGACCTCGAAGCCGTGCGCCGCGAGTTCGAGACCTACCGCTTCGGCGCGGTGATCGACGGCGAGGAACTGGCCGAGGGCGACCCCGAACTCTTCCGTGCCCTACTCTCGGGCGCGGTGGAGAGGCAGGCGCTGATCGACCAGATGACCGACCGTGCGCTGGTCGCCAAATGGCCCATCGCGCGTATCGACCCGGTGCTTCGTGCGGTGTTCCGTGCAGCGGGGGCAGAACTGCTGGTAGGACCCGCCCCGCCGCGGGTGGTGATCTCGGAATTCGTGGAAGTGGCGCGCGCCTTCTTCCCCGAAGGACGCGAGGCGGGTTTCGTGAACGCCGTGCTCGACCACATGGCGCGCGAGGCGGCGCCCGATGCCTTTGCCTGATCTCACGATCGCGCGAAGGTGGGACGAACCGGGGCGACATCCGCCGCGGCTGCGCTAGGCTTCGCCCGTGGAGGTGAGGCATGTGGCGTTCGCTGGTCTTGCTGGTCGTGATCCTCGCGGCCCCGGTTAGGGCGGAGCCGGTGCCCTACCGGCTCGATGCGGCGGCCTCGCGCGTTGGGTTCACCTACAGCCTCGAAGGCGCGTCTGCCGCCGGGCGCATTCCGATCC
>PHEG01000447.1 GCA_002842835.1 Alphaproteobacteria bacterium HGW-Alphaproteobacteria-2
CGCGCCCGTCGCCGCTCGCTTCCAGGATCAGCTCCACCGTGCCCTCGTCGGGGGCGCCGACAAGTGGCAGGGAATAGACCTGGACGCGCCGTGCATGATTCAACCCGGGATCGCCAAGCAGGGTGAGAAAGCCGCCTCCCGAGGCGAGCGCCAGCGAAGCGCTGCGCGGCGCACCGGGCCAGACATGGCCGGAACTGCCCTCCTCGGCACCGAACTCGAGCGCATGCAGGAGAAGTTCGGACGCACCTTCCCACTGCACGGCGACCCGGCGCAGGCTGCCGACGTCGGGCACCGACACGCTGGCGTCCAGCACCTCGCCATCCTCGAAAATCGACTTGAAGGCCGCGTCCGGGACGAGCGCGGGAACCGTGGTCTCGAGTCGGCCGTCGGCGCCGATGCGCTGCGCGAAGCGCAGGCCGGAATGGTGGATTTCCACCTCCTGGCCGGCCTGGCAGGGCGCCGAGAGCCCGAGGGCGACCATGGCGCCCGGGAGCGGCTCGACCGAGAGATGCGCTGTGCAGTCCATGCCGAAAGCGTTGAGCCCCGCGCCCGCCTCTTCAAGCACACGGGCCGAGACCGGCTCTGCGCGCGCGGCCATGCGCTCGGCATGTTCGCGGGGTGGCATGGGAAGCGGTGCTGGCAGCGCGGCCTCGGCGGGCGGCACGGGCAGCAACACCGCGGCATCCGTCGCGCGCGTCAGGGGGCGCCCCTCATTCAGCGCCGCGACACGCTCGGGCGCTGCAGCACTCTCCGGGCGCGGCGGCATGCCCGGAAGGCGGACCACCTCGAGCGGAACCAGGCCGTCGCCGGAACGCGGTGCGGCGACGGGCGCTGCGGGCTGCGAGGAGGTGAGCGCCACATCGGCCGGGCGCTCAGCCATGCGGGCGAGACGCGACACGATCCGATCACCGTGGAACAATAGCGGTCATTTCGTGTCCGTTGGGCCGCGAGCAAAATCGGGATTTCGCTCAACCCAGAGGCGATAACGCCATATGTTGTGGTATGTTGGGTGGCAGAGGCCCGGTACTTGGCCGCAATCGCGCCACATTTGCGGAAAAGGGCGGGCTCCGCGCCCGCCGCCCGGGGCTCAGACGGCGTGCGCCGGGTCGGCGAAACGGCCGTGGCAGTGCTTGAACTTCTTGCCAGATCCGCAGGGGCAGGCCGCATTGCGGCCCGGGTTGCCCCAGGTCGCGGGGTCGGTCTCGTCGAAGCCGGGCGCCGCTGCACCCGCGGGTGCAGCGGCGCCCGGCTCCGGCGCGGGCGGTGCATCGGCGGCGGCGGCCAACGCTTCCTGCTCGGCACGGTAGCGCGCGAGCAGTTCGGAGCGTTCCTCCTCGGTCAGCGGTCGGACCTGCGCAAGTTGCTGGGTCACCTCGGCGCGCAGAGAGTTGAGCAACGTCTCGAACAGCGCGAAGGCCTCGGTCTTGTATTCGTTGAGCGGATCGCGTTGCGCATAGCCGCGGAAGCCGACGACCGAGCGCAGATGCTCGAGCCGCAGCAGATGCTCGCGCCACTTGCCGTCGATGACGCTGAGCAGCACCGATTTCTCGATCTGGCGCATGGACTCGGCACCAAAAGCCGCGGCCTTCCTGGCCATCATCTCGTCGGAAGCCTTGTAGAGGCGCTCGCGCACCTCGGCGTCATCGACGCCCTCTTCCTCGCCCCAGGCGACGACATCGAGAGAGAGCGCCAGCTTCTCGCGCACGGCAAGCGCGAGCCCCTCCATGTCCCACTGGTCGGCATAAGCGCGCGCCGGGATGTGCTGATCCACCAGATCGTCGATGAACTGGTGGCGCATGTCCTGCGCAATCTCGGAGACGTCGCCGGACTCCATGATCTCCATGCGCTGGCCGAATATCGCCTTGCGCTGGTCGTTCATCACGTCGTCGAACTTCAGCAACTGCTTGCGGATGTCGAAGTTGCGACCCTCGACCTTGGCCTGCGCCTTCTCGAGGCTCTTGTTCACCCAGGGGTGGACGATGGCCTCGCCCTCCTTCATCCCGAGCGTGGTGAGCATCCTGTCGCGTTCCTCGGCATGTTCGGCCTCGATCCTCGCGCGCACCTCGGCCGGGTCAACCTCGGATTTGGCGGCAATTTCCTCGAGCACCTTCAGCTCGACATTGCCGCCGAGCTGGATGTCGGTTCCGCGCCCTGCCATGTTGGTAGCTATCGTCACCGCGCCGAAGCGCCCGGCCTCGGCCACGATCTTCGCCTCCTGCTCATGGTGGCGGGCGTTGAGCACGTTGTGCGGGATGCCCTCCTTCTTCAGCAGGCCGGAGAGAAATTCAGACTTCTCGATGGAGGTGGTCCCGACAAGCAACGGCTGGCCCTGCGCATGCGCGCGCTTGATCTCCTCGACGATGGCTTCGAATTTCTCGCGTCCCGTGCGGTAGATCTGGTCGTGCTCGTCGATCCGCGCCACCGCCACGTTGGTCGGCACCTCGACGACGCCGAGCCCGTAGATCTCGGCAAACTCGGCGGCCTCGGTGGCCGCCGTGCCGGTCATGCCGGACAACTTGTCGTAGAGCCGGAAGTAGTTCTGGAAAGTCACCGAAGCGAGGGTGACGTTCTCGGGCTGGATCGGCACGCCCTCCTTGGCCTCGATCGCCTGGTGGAGCCCGTCCGACAGTCGTCGGCCGGGCATCATGCGACCGGTGAATTCGTCGATCAGCACCACTTCCTTGCCGTCGCGCACGATATAGTGCTGGTCGCGCTGGAAAAGCTTGTGCGCGCGCAGCGCCTGGGTGACGTGATGCACGAGCGTGGTCGACTCGGGGTCGTAGAGCGACTGCCCGTCGGGCAGAAGCCCCGCCCCGGCCAGCCGCGCCTCTATGAACTCGTTGCCCTCGTCCGAGAAGGTGACGTTGCGCGTCTTCTCGTCGAGCGTGAAATGCTCGGGCAGCACTTCGGGAATGAACTTATCGATGCTGACGTAGAGATCGCTGCGGTCCTCGCTGGGGCCCGAGATGATGAGAGGCGTGCGCGCCTCGTCGATCAGGATCGAGTCCACCTCGTCCACGATGGCGAAATTGTGCCCGCGCTGCATCATGTCCCGCAGCTCCGAGCGCATGTTGTCGCGCAAATAGTCGAAGCCGAGCTCGTTGTTGGTGGCGTAGGTGACATCGGCGGCATAGGCCGCGCGCTTCTCCTCGGCGGGCTGGAAGGGCACCACGACGCCGGTCTTCAGACCCAGCATGGCAAAGACCTTGCCCATCCAATCCGCGTCGCGGCGCGCCAGATAGTCGTTCACGGTGACGATATGCACGCCCTTGCCCGTGAGCGCATTGAGATAAGCCGGGAAGGTGGCGACCAGCGTCTTGCCCTCACCCGTCTTCATCTC